>JANPGL010000222.1:0-5519 GCA_031423915.1 Actinomycetes bacterium
TCCGCCGAGGAGACGGCCCACGTCCTCGGCAAGCAACCTGGTGCGGTCCGCACCGCACAGTCCCGGGCGCTCGCCCGCCTGAGAGACCACTTCGAGGAGGTGTACCGATGAGCTACGACAACGACGACGACCTGCTGGCCGCGCTCGGCCGAGCCGTCGGCCCCGACCTCGAGGTCACCCCCAGCACCGCCGAGCGCGACGCGCTCCGCTCGGTCGTGCTGCGCGCCGGTGCCGGCCCGGCCGAGGGCGCGTCCGACGCGGCCCCGATCGCCGACGTGGTGCCGATCACGAGCGCCCGTCGGCTGCGCACCCGGCTGCTCGTCGGCAGTGCCGCCGTGGTGGTGGCCCTGTCCGGCGCCACGGCCGTCGCCGCCGCCGTGAACGATGGCGCCCTGCCCACGCCGGTCCGCGCCGTCGTCCACGCCGTCGGGATCCCGGTCGACTCGGTCGAGCTCGCCCAGGCCAAGGAGGCGTTGAAGCGCCTCCGTACCGCCACCGACGCCGAACTGGCCGACGCCCTGGCCCGCGCCGAGCGCGAGCTCGCCGACCTCACCCCGTCGGAGCGCTCCTCGCTCGGCGGCGACGTCGACCGCACGCTCGCCGACGCCCGCGAACGGCTCGGTCGGGTCGAAGCGGCGGCGCAGGCCGCCACGAGCACGACGACCCCGTCGACGGCGCCGGCCACGGTGGGGACCACCCGGCCGAGCGCGCCGACACAACCGTCGACCGGCACGTCGACCGCGACGTCCATCGACGATCGCGGCGGGCGCGGCAGCGACGACTCGACACCCGGCACGACGACGGGCGACGACAAGGGTGGCGGCGGGCACGGCGCCGACGACTCCACCGGCAGCGGCGGCACCACGGCCACGAGCGATGCGAGCGGCAAGGGCGGCTCGGGTGGCGGAGGCTCCGACGACTCGTCGGCCACGAGCGCCCCCGGCGGCACGACGGCCACGAGCGACGGCAGCGGCAAGAACCGTGGCGGCGACACCACGCCCGCCACGACCTCCACCGCCACGACCGACCCGAGCGGCAAGGGCAGCGGCTCCGGTGACGGCGGCTCCGGTGGCGGCGGCTCCGGTGGCGGCGGCGGCGGCGGTGGCTGACCGCGTTGACGCCGGCGCCGTCGTGGCCTAGGACCGCGGCGTGGAATCGATCCCGGTCGTCGACGTCGGCCCCCTCGTGCGCGACGAGCCCGGCCGCAGCGCCGTCGCCTCGGCGCTCGACGCGGCGTGCCGCGACATCGGCTTCTTCTGCGTCACCGGCCACGGCGTCGACCCGACGCTCCTGCCTCGGCTCGACGCGCTGGCCCGGGAGTTCTTCGCCCGCCCGGACGACGACAAAGCGCTCGTCGCCATGGCGGGCGGCGGCCTGGCGTGGCGGGGATGGTTCGCCGTCGGCGACGAGCTGACGTCGGGACGACCCGACCGCAAGGAGGGCCTCTACCTCGGCCGCGAGCTCCCCGCCGATGATCCCGCGGTGCGAGCCGGGCGGCCGATGCACGGCCCGAACCTGTGGCCCGTCGAGCCGCCGGGGTTGCGCGACGTGACGCTGGCGTGGATGGCGGCGATGGAGACGCTCGGGCAGGCGCTGCTGCGCGGCCTGGCCATCGGGCTCGGTCTCGACGAGGGCTGGTTCGCCCGCGAGCTGACGGCCGACCCGACCGTGCTGTTCCGCATCTTCCACTACCCGCCGGGCGACGAACGCGGCTGGGGAGTCGGGGAGCACACCGACTACGGGTTGCTCACGCTGCTGGCGCAGGACGACTGCGGCGGCCTGCAGGTGAAGGCCCGCGGGCACGGCTGGATCGACGTGCCCGCAGACCCCGACGTGCTCGTGGTGAACATCGGCGACATGCTCGACCGCATGACCGGCGGCCGCTACCGCTCGAACCCGCACCGCGTGCGCAACGTGAGTGGCCGCAGCCGTCTGAGCTTCCCGTTCTTCCTCGACCCGTCGTGGGACGCCGTCGTGCGCCGGCTCGATCTCGCGGGCGACCCGGCACCCGACGACGCCGAGAGCCGGTGGGACGGGCGAAGCGTCCACGCCTGGGAGGGTCGCTACGGCGATTACCTCACGGCCAAGGTGGCCCGGGTGTTCCCCGACCTGGCCGGCGCGGCGGGACTCCCGCCGGCGTAGGCCCGAGCGCACTCGCATCGCGCGAGTTGACGGTGCTATCAAGTCCCGGGGAAGTCACGTCCGCGAGGAGCGTCCATGCAATTCCGACCTGATGCGAACGAGCTGCTGGCGGACATCGCCAGCCTGCTCGAAGACAAGGTCATCGACGCCGTGTCCGGACCGCTGCAGCACCAGGTGCGAGTGGCTGCCAACCTGGCCCGCATCGTCGAGCGCGAAGTGCGGTTGGGTGAGGCCGCCGCTACGGCCGAGCAGGCGCGGCTCGTGCCCTTCGTGGGCGCCGACGGCGACCTGGCCACCATGCGCCGCCGGCTGTGCGACCGGCTCCTGAGCGACGCCCCGATCGACGACGGCGAGCTCGCCGCCCTCTACGACGCGCTGCAGGCCACGCTGCGCGACGACCTGGCCATCTCGAAGCCCGGCTACGACGCCTGGACGGGGGCGTGATGAGCACCACCGAGGAGGGTCTGGCCCGCTGGCTCGGCGAGCACTTCGGCGAGCCCGTCACGGTCGACGGCCTGCGCGAGAGCTCGGCCGGCGCCCGCCGCCGCAACTGCCTGTTCGACGCCCACCTCGGCGGCCGCACTATGCCGCTCGCCGCCACCATCATCCCGACCGCCGACATCCAGATCCTCGACCCCGCCAGCGAGGGCGAGGTGCGCACGGTGGCCGAGGACGGCGGCGTGCCCGTGCCGCACGTGCACGGCTCCACGCTCGACGGCAGCTACGTGGGTGGGCCGTTCTTCATCAGCGACCGCATCGAGGGCGAGACCATCCCGCGTCGCGTGCTGCGCCAGGCCGCCGCGCTGGGCCACGGCGACCAGGTCGTCGGCCAGATCGGCACCGCCCTGGCCCGGCTGCATGCCATCGACCCGGCCAAGGCGCCGGCCGCGCTGGTGGTGCCGCCCGACAACGCACCGGTGGCCGCCGCGCTGGCCGGCCTGGAGCTGGCCATCGACGGCCTGCTCAAGCCCGAGCCCGCGTTCGCCTACGGGTTGCGCTGGCTCCGCGAGCACCGGCCGACCGAGCCGGAGCAACTGACGATCATCCACACCGATGTGCGCAACGGCAACATCATCGTCGGGCCCGACGGCCTGCGCGCCATCCTCGACTGGGAGGGCTCACGCCTCGGCGACCCGATGGAGGACGTCGCCTGGCCACAGACCCGCATGTGGCGTTTCGGCGAGGACGCCAACATCCTCGGCGGCCTGGCGGGCGTCGAGCCGTACCGGGCCGGCTACGAGGGCGCGGGCGGTATCTGGGACGCCCCTCGCATCCAGTGGTGGCGGGCCCTCACGACGCTGCGTTGGGGCACCGGTCTGGCCGGCCAGTCGGCCGCACACCTCGACGGCCGCTTCCGCTCGATCATCATGGCCGGCAGCGGACGTCGCGTCTCGGAGCTGGCGTGGGACGCGCTCCTCCTCATGCGGCCCTGACGCCGGGCTGACGGCCTGGCATAGACCGCACCCGACAGCATTTCGTCGGGCGGAGGACGTCGTGGACAAGTTCAGCTGGGTCGGGGCAGGCGCCGTCGCGCTGCTCACCGTGATCGCGACGGGATGCTCCAGTGGGTCCGACACGCGAGCGGCGTCCACTGCGTCGGCGGCCGCACCGAGCACGACTCCCGTTCCGAGCGCGACCCTCGCACCGAGCACGACCCCCATTCCGAGCACGACCCTGGCACCGAGAGCGACCTCCGTTCCGAGCGCGACGGTGGCGCCGACCACGGCGCCGCCACCGACCGTCGGCGCCCCACTCGCCGACGACGACCTGGCGCGGGCGGTCGCCCTGCGCGACGACGACCCGCCGGGCGGCGTGACGTTCTCCCTCATCGAGATGGGCGATGTCGTCACGGGTCAGGTGACGCTCGACGTGTGCAGCGCGCGATTCCCCTCCGAGGCGATGCGCGTCGCCCGATACCAGCAGGTGGGCCGGGACGGCGCCGGGACGTTCGCCGTGAACAACGAGAACGTCGTCTATGGCACCGTCGCCGGCGCGGCGCAGGCCATGACCGAAATCCGAGCGGTCGTGGCCGAGTGTCCGGACACGTTCGTGCCGCCGGTACTGCAGGGTCAGCCACCCCTCAAGTTCGCGTACGAACCGCTGCCCGAGGCCGACCTCGGCCCGGTGGCGGCCGATCACGTCGCTCTGTCCATGCGCGCCGAAGACCGGTCCGGCAAGGTCTCCACGGCCGTGTTCATCTACCAGCGGCGCGGGCGCGTGCTCGTGGGTGTGTACGGGCGAGACCTCGCGTCGATCAAACCGTACGTCGGCGCCGCCGCGCTCCACCTCGCCAGCCTCGCCGCCGTCGACGCCGCCGCCGACACGGCCTGAGCCACCTACCCGGTGTCGAAGAGTCGACTGGGCGCGGTGAGGGGTGGGGGTCTGGACTGGAGGTCGCGTCCGTCGAGGGTGGTGATGTGGAGCGATGCGTCGGAGGGGTCGAGCTTCACGTGCCAGCCGGGCAGATGGGTCACCTGGTGGTGTCGCGTGCAGAACAACGCCAAGTTGTCGATGTCGGTCGGCCCGCCCTTGGCCCAGTGGGTGAGGTGGTGGGCGTCGCACCAGTCAGGCGTGCGGTCGCAGCCGGGCCAGCGGCAGTGGCGGTCGCGCAGCACGAGCGCGAGGAACAGGGCCGCGGGCACGGTGCGCTTCGACATCCCGTAGTGCAAGACGTGCGCCCGGCCACTGACGAGGAACGGGCTGATCGTTGCGTCGCACGTGAGCCGGGCGAGCGTGGCCGGGTCGAGGATCATCCCCGACGCGGTCCGCGCCGGACCGTCGTGGGCGACGTCGTCGACGCCGGCGGCCAGGTCGACATGGGGGCGGCGGCGGGTCCTGGGCGGGTTCTTCTGGTGATCGAGGAACCAGCGACACACGTCCACCAGGGCGTCGGCGCGCTTCTGTGACGCGGTCCGCACCGGTTCGCCCTTGCCGTCGCCGGAGGTCGCCTCGGCGATGGCGCGGGTGACGAGCTCACCACCTTCGGCGGTGAGCGTGGCGTCGAGCACCCACTCGTCACCCAACGGCGACAGGAACAGGCCGCGTCGCTCATCCACCGGTGGCTTGTCGTCGAGCACGGCACGCACTCGGGCGATCCACTCGGCCACGGCGCGCCGGACGTCATCGACCGACAACCCGGCCAGGATCGGCACCAGCGCTTCCTCGTCCTCCCGGAACGCGGGCAGCAGGTCGGCATCGAGACGTGACGTGACCGCCCGGGCTTGGTCGAACGTCAACCGACCCTCGCGCACCGCCGCCGCCGTGACCGGTAGCTCACGCAGCCGGCGCGCCAGCACCGACCACGCCGCACCCGTCGAACCGGACACGCCGGCGAACGCCTTCAACCAGCCGGTCATCGACGTGGCGTTGTCCAACGC
>JANPGL010000223.1:0-2936 GCA_031423915.1 Actinomycetes bacterium
CTCATGCCGATCACGCCGCTCGCCTATGCCCACGTCCGACTCACCGTCAC
This sequence comes from Actinomycetes bacterium, assembly GCA_031423915.1. Lineage (GTDB taxonomy): Bacteria > Actinomycetota > Acidimicrobiia > Acidimicrobiales > Ilumatobacteraceae > JANMAT01. Next base: position 51 of record JANPGL010000223.1, read on the forward strand.
CGACATCGACCGTTCACGCGCCTTCTACGACGAAGTCTTCGGACTTCCGGTGGCCTACGAGGTACCGGCGGATGCCGACGCAGAGACACGACAACAACTCGCTTTCCTCTACGGCGGGGTGATCTACCAGTTGGGTGACTCGCTGCTCGGGCTGCGCCCGGAGGCCACCGACACGTTCCACGAGGACCGCGTCGGGCTCGACCACGTCAGCTTCACCGTTGGATCGATTGCCGATCTCGAAGCCGCAGCAGCGTTCCTCGACACACAAGGGATCAGCCACGGCGGCGTGAAGAACATCGGCCCCGCCAGCATCCTGGAGTTCCGCGATCCCGACAACATCGCGCTCGAACTCCTCGCTCCCAACGCTTAGCAACCGACGCTTAGATCGAGGTGGCGAACTCTCGACCGACGCTCGACGATGACATATCGCAAGTCGACTGGGCCATGCAGGTGCCACGTACTTCCCGTGCTGAGTGCATCGTCGCGCACGGAACGGCGCCTCTGCCCGTGATCGATGTCGGCGATCACATCGACGGACCGTCTATCGGCCGGCCGCCGTCTACGGGACGACGACGAGGGCGGGGGTGCCTGGGAATGTCTGATCGGCTGTGACGAACCCGGCACCGATCTGCAACGCAGTCGCTGCGATCCACCGGTCGTTGTCGTGAACCGGGTCCACCAGCGGGTCACGGTCCCGACGCTGGTAATCCACGGCGACGGTGACGCCATTGTGCGGTTCGCGGGATCCGGCCAGCGCACCCACGCTGTCATCGCCGGTAGCGAGCTGCTCGTGCTGGAAGGGGCCCGCACTGCTGCAACGTCAGCCACGCCGACGCCTTCAACCGCGCACTCCTGGCGGTTCTGGCGAACTAGCGAAGCGAAGAAGAATCGGATCCTGGAGCTCTACGCCATCGCCGATGGCCGCCGGAAGGCCCGGCGGGGGTGATCCCACGGTGATCATGTGCATGGACGAGTTCGGCCCGTTGAACCTCCAACCGCACCGCGGCCAGCAGTGGGCATCCGTCGCGGCCAGCACCGGTGACAGCTCGTCACCGCGACGTCGGCGGCGGCGCCGGGCGACCTACACCCGCCCGCCCGGTGTCCGGCACCTCATTGGTGGCTACGACTTGTCGACCGATCGGCTCTACGGCCACGTAGTCGTGCGCAAGCGGCCGCACCGACTGCCTGGCGTTCCTGCGCTACTTGCGGTCCTTGCACCCGGCGAGCGTGCGGATCGGGATCGTGCTCGACAACTTCAGCCCCCACCTATCCACCAAGAAGGACCAACGCATCGGTGAGTGGGCAGCCGTGAACAACGTCGAGCTCGCCTACACACCGACCTACAGCTCGTGGCTGAACCGGATCGAGGCCCAGTCCCTGGCGCTGCGCTATTTCGCGATCGACGGGACCGACCACGCCACCCACCGCGAACAGGCATCAATGATCCGCCGCTTCAATCTACTGGCGGAACCGCAACATCCACGACCGCGCCCTACGTGAGCTGGTCAAGCGCGCGAACGTTGCCTGACACGGCACTAGTGAATGCCATCTCGACGCTCTGTTCCGTTTCCGATGCCCCTACCCGGCGGGGGTACCAGCGAACCGCGGGTGCCTGTGGCGGCGTTGTTTGATAGGACCCGCGCTCGGGCACACCGCCGACGATGTCAGCCCGGAGAATCGGCCACCGATGAACGCCAGCGTCCCGTCAGATGTCAACCCGCACGCGAAGGCGCCCGATCGTTGCGACGGCGAGACACGTTGGCGATCGGTGTTGCGTGGCGTTCCGTCGTGGTCACCGCCGGCATTGCGAACCGTCGTGGTCGTCCCCCATCCGGACGACGAGGTACTGGGCACGGGTGGGCTCGTCGCCCACCAGCGACGGAGGGGGCACGACGTCGTCGTCGTGGCGGTCACCGACGGCGAGGCCGCGTACGCTGATGCGCCGGGCCTCGCGGCGACTCGGGTCAGAGAACAGACCGGTGCGCTCCACCGTCTCGGGCTGGTCACTGATCGAGTGATCCGGCTCGGTTTCCCCGACGGTCATGTTGACCGCCACGTGGACGCCCTGTCGACCGTGGTCGCATCGCTCGTCGACGTCGGCACGCTGTTGGTGGCGCCGTGGCAACACGACGCCCACCCCGATCACGAGGCGTGCGGGCGGGCGGCTGCCACCGTCGCGGCCGAGGCTGGTGCCGATCTCGCGTTCTCGCTGTTCTGGGCGTGGCACCGCGTTGCACCGGCGTGCATGCCGATCGATCGCATGGTGCGACTCGACCTCGACGAGGACCTCATAGCGGCCCGCTACGACGCGCTCGTGTGCCACGCCAGCCAATGGGCCGACGCCGCTGCATCGATCCTGCCGCTGGACGTGCTCGGTCCGATGACGCGGCCGTTCGAGGTGTACGTCCGGTGACCGACGACGCCACGGATCTGGAGTTCTTCGAGGCGCTCTACCGATCGAACCCCGACCCTTGGCGGTTCGCCGACAACGTCTACGAGCAGCATCGCTACGACACGATCACCTCGGCCATCCCGGTCCGGCCTTTCGGCACGGGATTCGAGCCGGGATGCTCGATCGGCGAGCTGACCGTGCGTCTGGGTCCACGATGCGACCGGTACCTGGCGATCGACATCTCGCCCACGGCCGTCCGCCGGGCCAGCGAGCGATGCGCACACCTCCCCCACGTCGAGGTGCGCACGGGCTCGCTTCCGGACGACGTCCCAGGGCACGCCATCGACCTCCTCGTCCTGTCGGAGATCGGGTACTACTTCGATGCAACGACGCTGGCGTCGATCGTCGCCCACCTCGACGACCGGCTCACGGACGCTGGCGCGGTCATCGCCTGCCACTGGCTCGGATCCTCGACCGATCACGTCCTCGGCGGC
>JANPGL010000224.1:0-4147 GCA_031423915.1 Actinomycetes bacterium
CGAGCCGGGCGAGGGCGTGCGTGGTCATGCCGTTCAGGCTCACGTCGTCGAGCGCCACGCGCGCACCGAGCTCGCGGACTTGGTCGATCGGGTGCCGCAGCGCGGCCATGTGGCCGAGCATCGAACTCGGCAGCTCGATGATCACCTGGAACGGGTCCAGGCGATGGCGCTGGATCAGATGGTCGAGGTCGTCGACGAAACGGGCGCGGGTGAGCTGCAGCACGTCGCAGTTCACGCTGATCGTCACCTGTGGGGCGCCGGTCAGGTCGTTCCAGACCTGCGCACGGGCCAAGGACTGCTCGAACACGAACGCGCCGATCTCGACGATCTGGCCGGTCTGCTGGGCGATCGACACGAAGTCGGCCGCCGAGATGCGCCCCCGCTCGGGGTGCTGCCAGCGCACGAACGCCTCGAAGCCTTCGATGCTGCGGTCGTCGAGACGGATCCGAGGCTGGTAGGCCACGAAGAACTGCCCGGTGGCCAACGCCGTTCCGAGCTGGGCGCTCGTGTTGGCGGCGTCGAGCAGCCGGCTCAGGTCGGGGAGTGCCATCGTTCGCTCCTCACGCCAGTCACGTCCGAGCAGATCGGCACGGCCAGACCCGGCCTAAATGGAACGGCGGCAGCTTTTTCCGATCGCTTGAGGTTGGCTGCGGCTCGGGTGGGCTGGCCGCAGCGGGCGGGTGGCCGGTAGAGTCGACTCCCTATGTCGAAGAAGACCAAGAAGAAAAAGGCCCGGATGCGGCGCTCGAAGGCCAACCATGGCAAGCGTCCCAACATGGGTCGCGGGTGACCGGGGACCTCCCCCTACCATCACCGCCGGCAACGCGCCGAGAGGACCTCGTCGAGGTCGTTCACGGCGTGGCCATCGCAGATCATTACCGTTGGCTCGAGACCGACGACGACCCCGAGGTCGTTCGTTGGTCGCACGAGCAGGACTGTCGTACCCGTGAAGCGCTCGGTGCCCTGGCCTCCCGGCCGGGGTGGCACGAGCGCTTCCTCGCGTTGGCCGAAGAACCGATCACCACCGCCGCCACCCGCCGGGGTTCGTGGCTGTTCACCCTCGAACGCGGCCCCGGCCAGGAGCAGTTCGTCCTGGCCGTGCGCCCGTTGTCCGATCCGGGCGGATCGGCTCGCGTCCTGGTGGATCCCGCCCGCCTGGCGGGCGACTCGGCCGTCGCCCTCGACTGGTTCTACCCGTCGATCGACGGGAACCGGGTGGCCTACGGGCTCAGCGAGGGGGGCGACGAGCGCTCCACGCTCCACCTGCTCGACACCCCCACCGGCGCGTCGCTCGCCGACCGCATCCCCCACACCCACGCCTCGGCGGTGGCCTGGCTGCCCGATGGCGAGACCTTCCGGTACGTCCGCTACCCACCCGGCGAGGAGTACGGCCGGCGCGTGTACGAGCACCGGCTGGGTACCGACTGGGCCGACGACCCCGTCGTCTGGGACGACCTGCCCACCCCCGAGGCCTGGACCCACGTCGAGGTATCGCCCGACGGTCGGTGGACCGTGGTCTCGTGCGAGGTGGGATGGAGCCGCACCGACCTGTGGCGCCGTGACGAGGCCACAGGCGAGTGGGCCGTGCTGCACGTCGGGGTCGACGCCGTCACGTCGGTCGGCTTCGACGGCGACCGGTTCGTGGCCCGCACCACGCTCGGTGCCCCCCGGGGCCGCATCGTCGCCATCGACCCGGCTCGGCCCGCGGCGGCCCACTGGACGACGCTCGTGCCCGAGGGCGACGACGTGATCGAGGGCGCCCGTGCCTTCGGCGGCGGGCTCCTCACGTGGAGCCTGCGCGAAGCCTGCGTCCGGGTCACCCGTCACGCTTCCGACGGCACCCCGCTCGGCCGCGTGCCGCTGCCCGACGGGGTGTCGCTGTCGGGATTGGCGACCAGCGCGGACGACGACGAGATCCTGGTCCAGGTCGAGGCGTTCACCTCGCCGGCGTCGCTCGTGCGCTGGCGCGTGGGCGACGCCGCGGTCGAGGCGCTGCCGTCGACCGGTGCCACGCTCGACCCCACCGCCTTCGTCACCACCCACACCACCTACCGGTCGCTCGACGGCACCGAGGTCGGCCTGTTCCTGGTCCACCGGGCCGACGTGACGCCCGGGCCCGACACGCCGTGCATGCTGACCGGGTACGGCGGCTTCGCCATCGCCTACTCGCCGGCCTGGTCGCCGGCGTTCGCGGCGTGGTGCGAGCGCGGCGGCCTCTATGCGGTGGCGCTGCTGCGCGGCGGACTCGAGCACGGCGAGGCGTGGCATCAAGCCGGAATGCGGGCCAACAAGCAGTGCGTGTTCGACGACTTCCACGCCGCCGCCGACCACCTCGTCGCCGCGGGGCTCACGAGCCGGGAGCGCCTGTGCGTGCGCGGCGGTTCGAACGGGGGCCTGCTCATGGGGGCGGTCATCACCCAGCGCCCAGACCTGTGCGCTGCGGTGGTCTGCCAGGTGCCGCTGCTCGACATGATCCGCTTCCCGAGGTTCCTCATCGCCAAGCTGTGGACCGGCGAGTACGGCGACCCCGACGTGGCCGAGGAGTTCGGCTGGCTCTACGCCTACTCGCCCTACCATCACGTGGTCGATGGCACGCGCTACCCGGCGGTGCTGCTCACCACGGCAGACGGCGAGGGTCGCGTGCATCCGAGCCACGCCCGCAAGATGGCGGCCCTGTTGCAGCACGCCGGTGCCGACCAGCACGAGCGACCCGTGCTGTTGCGCATCGACGGCCGGGCCGGTCACGGCGCCGGGAAGCCGGCCAGCATGGTGGCCGACGAACTGGCCGACATCTTCGCGTTCGTCGCCTGGAAGCTGGGCGCGCCGTGAGCAGCCTGTTGACCGAGGTCGCGCTGGCCGTCGACCCTGCGCCGTGGATGCGGCTCGGCGTCCCCGTGCACGGCAACCGTGCACAGTTCGGTCGCGTCCGAGTGCGCTTCGGCGCCGCTCAGCACGGGCTCGGCCTGGCGGTGCTGCACGATCGCGGCCTGCCGCACCGGATCGACGGCGTGCCCACGTACAACGAGGACGTGCCGGCGACCGAGCCGCCCCCGAACGGGTTGGGTGCCATCCAGATCGACCACGTCGTCCTCGCCACCCCCGATCTGGCGCGCACGGTCGAAGCGTTCGAACAGGCGCTTCGCATCACGGTGCGACGCGTGCGCTCGGAGCCCACCGGGAGCGGGGCGCGACTTCACCAGGCGTTCTTCCGCCTGGGCGAGTCGATCCTGGAGGTCGTCGGTCCGCCCGAGGTCGACCCGCAGTACGCCGACCTCCCGGCGCAGCTGAACGGGATCGTGCTGAGCGTGCTCGACCTCGAGGGCGTGTGCGACCGGCTCGGCCCCGACATCGTGTCGGCCCCGAAGCCCGCGGTGCAGCAGGGCCGGCACATCGCCACGGTCCGCAAGTCGGCCGGGCTGGGTCTGCCGGTGGCACTGCTCAGCGCGTAGCGTCCGCTCGGGTCACAGGTCGAGCTCGTCGGCTCGTTGCTTCAGGTACGCCTGGCCCTCGGCGCAGGTGCCCTTGACCGGGCACCAGCGGCACGGCGGGCCGGGACGGCGTGCCGGCTCCCGGCCACCGTGGAGCACCTCGACCAGCTTGCGGACGCCGTCGATGGTGCGGCGTAGAGCGGCCCGCAGGTGAGCCTCGCCGACGTCCTCGGCCTCGGGCCGGGCCTCGTCGACGTAGTAGGTGGCCACCTTGCGGGGCGGTACCTGCATGCGCAGCGTTTCGACCAGCGCATAGAAGCGCAGGTCTTCGCGGTGGGCGGGGGAGCGGAACCCGGTCTTCAGGTCGAGGAGCACCTTGGTGGGCGTCGTGCCCTTGGGGCGGCCGAGGGTGAGGTCGGGCCGACCCGACAGGATGATCAACCCGTCGTGCAGCTCATGCTTCACCGACGCTTCGCTGCGCGCCCACCACGAGTCCTTGAGCGGGGGGAAGCACTCGAGGAACTTGGCGGTCAGGTCGGTGGCCTCGCCCCGGAGCTGAGCCCGGTCGCCCTCGTCGAGCGCTTGGATGAAGGGGGCGGGCCCGAAGTCGTCGTTGCCGAGCCTGGCCAGCGCTTCGTCGACCAGCTCGCCGGGCGACCGGTCGCCCCCCCAGTGGACGCTCAGCACGATGGCCCGAAGCGCGACCCTGCCGCGCCCGG
>JANPGL010000225.1:0-7180 GCA_031423915.1 Actinomycetes bacterium
CGAGGTCGATCACGTCACTGATGCCGAGCACCTTGGCGGCACTGCGAACCTCGTCTGCATTTCTCTGGATCGTCGTTGCCTCGTCGAGTCCGATGGAGTCCCATCGGTCGTCGGTGACGCGCACGACCACGACCCGCCAACCGGCGTCGGCCCAGGCCGCCACCGTGCCGCCGAGGAACAGCGCCACGTCGTCGGCGTGCGCCACGACCACGAGCACCGTGCGCCCGTCGCCCGGCGGGCCACCGGTGGTGGGGTGGACGGCTCGGACGTTGACCATCGGTGTGATCGTAAGCTGCGCCGCCGTGAGCGATCCGATCGGTGAGCCGTTCCGCTGTGAGGAGCACCCGGTCGCCGAGGTGCTCGGCGGCCTCGGCCAGCCGTTCGTGCTCTGTACCAACGACCCGCCCTGGTCGTCGGTACGACCGCAAGTGCCGGTGCCCGTGGGGGTGATCGACGCCTGGGACATGGACGTCGTCCACCTCGACGCGGTCGTGGGCGCACTCGACGCCGATGCGGTCTCGGGCGCCACGGTGGTGGGTCTGGGCGGAGGCACGGCGCTCGACACGGCCAAGTACGTGGCGTGGCGGCTCGGTCGACCCCTCGTGCAGGTGCCGTCGATCACCTCGGTCGACGCCGCGTTCACCGACACCATCGGCGTGCGCCAGGGCGGCCACGTGCGCTACGTCGGCCGGGTCGTACCCGAGCTGGTGGTTCTCGACCTCGATCTCGTGCGATCGGCCCCCGCCCATCTCAACCGTGCCGGCATCGGCGACGTGCTGTCGTGCCACACCGGCCTGTTCGACTGGCGCGTCGCCGCCGACGCCGGCCACGGCGCGCCCTGGGACGATCGGCTCGCCGCGCTCGGACACACGCTGCTGGCCGAGCTCGACGCGCTCGCCGCCGAGGTCGCCGCGGTCACCGTCGAGGGGGTGCGCTTCCTGGCCGACGCGTACCGCCGCATCGGCGCGGCGTGCGCCCACGCCGGGCACAGCCGGTTCGAGGAGGGCAGCGAGCACTTCTGGGCCTACGCCTACGAGCACCGGACCGGCGCCCACCCGGTGCACGGCGAGATCATCGCCTTCGCCGTGGCCTTGCTGGCCCACGTGCAGGGCAACGACCCGGCCTGGGTGAGCGACGTGATCACCCGGTCCGGAACGCGGACGCATCCGGCCGACCTCGGGATCGACGAGGGCGACGCCCGGGCCTGCCTTCAGGGCCTCGCCGCGTTCGGCCGGTCGCTCGCGCTCGATCTGTCGATCGTGGATCTGCGGCCCGTCACCGACGCGCAGGTCGACGCGGCGTGGTCGTTCGTGTCGTCGCTGCCGCGGCGATAGGAGCGATCAGCGCGGCCGGTTGGAGTAGGCCCGGACCGGCGTGACGAGCACGGCGGCCCGGCGCTCGTCGGCCATCGTGCGGTCGTAGGCGTCCCAATCGTCGTGGCTGCCCCCTGCGGCGACGAAGACCTCGCGAAGCAGGAGCCGGATGCGGTCGGGTGTGATGCCCGGCGACGGGTCGTCGGGGCCGATGACCTCGGCGCGGCCGTCGACGGCGGCCCAGTCCCAGCCCGACCGGGTGGCGATCGTGGCCGTCGGGCGAGCGCGCAGGTGGACCTGCTTGCGGGCACCGCCACTGACCACGAACCCGACGACGGGCTCGCCGGTCGACGGATGGGCGAGGATGCCGGCGTTGACGAGGGACGACTGGATCGAGCCGTCGGGACGCAACGTCGAGACGATGCACAACCCCTGTTCGGCACGTCCGAGCGCCGTGAAGTGGTCGAGGTCCATCAGACGGTCTGCGGGCCGCGGATGAGGTGGCCAGGTCGTGCGCCGGTGTCGGTGCCGTCGCGCATGATGACCGTGCCGGCCACGATGGTGGCCACGTAGCCCTCGGCCCGCTGCACCAGGCGCCGACCCTCGGCCGGTAGGTCGTGGGCGAGCTCGGGTGGCAGCACACGCAGGCGATCGAAGTCGATGACGTTCAGGTCGGCGCGCCGGCCGGGCTCGATGCGGCCGCGGTCGTGCAACCCGTAGAGGCTTGCCGTGTCGCTGGTGATCTTCTTGACGAGCAGCTCCAGCGGCAGCCGCTCGCCCCGGCTCCGGTCTCGGGCCCAATGGGTGAGCAGGAAGGTCGGCATGCTGGCGTCGCAGATCGCCCCGCAGTGGGCCCCCGCGTCGTCGAGGCCGAACACGCCGCGCGGATGCGTCAGCATCGTGCGCACGACCTCGTAGTCGAAGTGGCTGTAGTTGTAGACGGGGGCGAAGAAGAACCGGCGCCCGTCGTCGTCGATCATCAGGTCGTACAGCAGGTCGAACGGGTCACGACCGGCACGCTCGGCGCGTGCCGCCACCGAGTCGTCGGCACACGGCTCGTAGTCGAGCTCGTCCCCGAACGGGAAGACGCGCCGCAGGCTGATGAACTTCAGCGCCGCACCCGACGCGCGCAGCTCGTCCATGAGCGCCGCCTTGGTGGCGGGGTCGGCCATGGCGGCGGCGATGTCCTCGATGGGCGTGGTGTGCAGGTTGTGGGTGTCGCCGGCGCCGAGAGCGTAGTGACCGCTGAGCGAGCGGAACGTGGGCGTGGCCACCCAGGGGTGCATGGTCTGCAGACCCAGCAGGATCCCTGGCGCGCGGGCCGTCACCTGGGGGTGGAGGTCGGCGCCGTCGGCTGCGGCGGCCTCGGACAGGTCGAAGACGCGGCGCCAGTGGTCGGGGTCGGCGTCGAGCTGCACCAGCGCGAACGTGAACGGACGGCCGGTCGCCGCTGACACCCGGCGCATCCACGCCACCTCGGCCTCGGGCGCCGACATGTCGTCGCCGGTCACGCCGGCGGGCGCCAGCTCGAACACGCCGGCGTCGGCGTCGGCCAGTGCACCGCCCAGCGCCATCATCTCGTCCTCCGCCGCGAACGTGCCGGGCACGTTGACACCGTCGATGGCGCGGTGGGCGATCGTGCGCGAGGTCGACACGCCGAGCGCGCCGGCACGGATGCCCTCGGCGACGATGCGGCGCATCTCGGCGATGTCGTCGGGCGTCGCCGGCTCGTTGCGGGCGCCGCGCTCGCCCATCACGTACGCCCGCACCGCGCCATGGGGCACGTGGGTGCCCACGTCGAGGGCCAGGGGCAGCGTGTCGAGGTGATCGAGGTACTCGGGGAACGTCTCCCACGCCCACGTCATGCCGGCGTTCAGCGCCGTGCCCGGGATGTCCTCCACTCCCTCCATGAGCCCGATGAGCCACTCGTGCCGCGTCGGCGCGACGGGGGCGAAGCCGACGCCGCAGTTGCCCATGACCACGGTAGTGACGCCGTGCCAGCACGACGGGGTGAGCAGCGGGTCCCATGTGATCTGACCGTCGTAGTGGGTGTGGATGTCGACGAAGCCGGGCGTCACCAGCCGCCCGGTGGCGTCGATCACCTCGCGGGCCTCGCCCTCCACCACGCCGACGGCCACGATGCGCCCGTCCTGCACGGCGACGTCGGCGAGCCGGGCTGGCGCGCCGGTGCCGTCCACCACGGTGCCATGGCGTACCACGAGGTCGAACATGGCGGTTCCCCCTTTTGCCGGCCGGTGCACCCCTGGCACCCTCGGCGCCCCGAGCGTAGACGCCCGGTCCGGGGTACGGCGCCGGGGTACGGCGCCGGGCCCCTAGTGTCGGGTCATGACGACGGGGGACACCACGCAGGCCACGGGCACACCCGTGGCGCTCACACGCCACGACGCGCCGGGCACGTACGACTGGACGAAGATCGTCGACGACCTCATCCGCCTGGTGCGACTGCGCACCACGCCGATCGGGATGAAGATGTTCGCCACGGTCGACGAGATGGCGGCCGTGCCGAAGATCCGTCGGCCGAAGAGCATCCACACCATGGACCAGGTGGTGTCGATGGCCTCGCGCATCGGCTGGACCGTCGGGGTGACGAACGACGACTTCGTCGGCGCCCAGTGCGGCGCCGTCGTCGGCTTGCGGCCGCGCGACGAGGAGTGGCTGTCGGGGGATCGGATGTCGGGCGTCTGGTTCGAGACGCTCAAGGATGCGTCGGCCCATCAGCACGCCATGCACACGGTGCCGGCCGGGGTCTACCAGGCGCTGGCGGTGTCACCGCTCACCGCCGGCCGGCTCGACCCGCCCGACATCTGCCTGCTGTACGCCAACCCGGCGCAGATGATCCTGATGATCAACGGGCTCCAGTGGAGCGGCTACAAGAACTTCCAGTGGGGCTGCGTCGGCGAGTCGGCGTGCGCCGACTCGTGGGGGCGTGCCCTCGCTCTGCGCGAGCCGTCGGTGTCGCTGCCCTGTTTCGCCGAGCGTCGCTACGGCGGCGTGCCGGACGACGAGCTGCTCATGGCCACACCGCCCGAGTTCCTACCCAAGATGATCCGCGGGCTCGAGGCGCTGAGCCGCAACGGGTTGCGCTACCCGATCCCGCCCTACGGCATCCAGACGGACGCGCGCGCGGGCCTGGGGTTCAGCTACGAGACCTGACGCCGTGCGACGGTTGCCCACTCGGCGACCGACCAGCGGACGAACGGCCGGCTCACAGGGAAGACCCAGGGAACTCGAACGCCCGGCTCATCGGGATGCGATGGGATGTGGGCCATGACCGACATCGACGTCTCCGTGGCGCCGCGCGCCGACGACGCCTCCGGCGCGTCCCTCTCGCGCCGCCGGGCGCTCTCACTGCTCGGACTCGGCGGCGCTGCGCTGCTGGCCGCCTGCAGCTCCTCGTCCTCCGCCACGACCGGTACCACCGCGACGACCGGTGGTGCGGCCTCGACCACGAGCGCGTCGTCGACGGGCGCCTCGTCGGCCGCAGCCCCCACCGCGGCCGGGACGACGGCGGCCACGACCGCCACGACGACCGGATCGGTGGCCACCACCGCGGCGACCGCGGCGGACCTGACCTTGACGCCGGCCGAGACGGGCGGGCCGTTCCCCGCCGACGGGACGAACGCCAACGGCGCGGGCCGCAAGGCCGACATGTTGGCCGATCCCCGCACGGTGCGTTCGGACATCCGCGCCGACCTCGACGGCTCGAACGTGCAGGACGGCGTGCCGATGACGCTCGCCGTCACGGTGCTCGACGACGCCACCGGCAAGGCCGTTCCGGGCGCGGCGGTGTACATCTGGCACTGCAGCAAGACCGGCATCTACTCGCAGTACAACTCGAACATGCTGGGCGGCGACTACTCGGCTCGCACCTACCTGCGCGGCGTCCAGATCGCCGACGGCAACGGGCTCGTGACCTTCCAGACGATCCTGCCCGGTCGCTACCAGGGGCGTGCGTTCCACATCCACTTCGAGGTGTTCGGCGACGGCAGCTACGCCGAGAAGCTGCTGACCAGCCAGATCGCCGTCGACGACGACCAGATCGACACGCTGTACGCCGCCGCCGGATACGCAGCGGCGCTGAAGAACGACACGAACAACGACCGGGACAACGTCTTCAGCGACGGAGTCCGGCACCAGCTCATGACGCTGGCGGGCTCGGCGACGTCGGGCCTCGCCGCCACCTTCACCGCCGTCGTCTGACCGGTCGGGCCGCCCCTAGGCTCCGTGCGCCGCACGACGCGGCGCACGAGCACGGACGGGCGAGCGGAGGTCGGGCCATGGAGGGCATCGGGTGGTGACGCCCTCGCCTCGGCGCGACGCGCCCCGCGTCGTGCCCGTGCCACCGGTGCCGTGTCGGCTGGTTCCTGACCGGTCGCCACCGGTGGTCGGTGGTGGCGGTGCTGCCCCAGGCCGTCGGGCTGCAGCCAGAGCTCAGCACGCCCGCTCGGTCATCGACGTCCTGCGGGCCCTGACGACATCGGGCACCGCGGTCGTGGTGGCCACGCACGACCCGGCGGTGCTGGCCGCGGCCGACGTCTCGCTCGATCTGACCGGCTCGGCGTGACGACGCGAACGGTGTCTTCAGGCGTGGCTGACGTCGACGATGCAGAACCGATTGCCCTCGGTGTCGGCGAGCACGACGAAGTCGGGGTCGGCCGGGTAGTCCCAATCGACCCGCGTCGCACCGAGCCCGATCAGACGTTCGACCTCGGCGACCTGCTCTGCGTGATCGCCGACGATGAGGTCGACGTGGATGCGAGGGTGGTCCTCGGGTCGGGTGTCGGACCGGTGGACCGCGACCCGTGTTCCCTCGCGGACGGGCGGCACCAGGATCGTGAAGTCGTCGTCGGCTCCGTCGAAGCGGACCGGGTCGAAGCCGAGCACGCTCGACCAGAACGAGACGGCGCGGTCGACGTCGCCGGCGCCGATCACCACGGTTCCCAGCCGGATCATGTTTCCGACGTTGCCAAGCGGTCGACGGGGAGTCAACTCCTTTCGCCGCTCCCCGCTGGCGCGTCCTGCACGACTGCGTTCGTGGCGGACCCCTGGCCGAGGCGCACACCGTCCACCTGACCGTCCGGAGCGCTCACGCGTAGGTGTTGAGCACCATTCCCTTGCCGACGGTCTGCAGCAGCGCGTCGGGCGACACTCCCTTGGCCTTGGCGAGGTCACCGAGCGAGGTGCCGGACCGGAGCTGGTCGACGAGGTCGGAGGCCGACATCTGCAGCATCGTCGAGACCTTGTCGACCAACGCCGTGTTCGGACTGTTGACCCCGAGCTGGGGACGAGCAGCGGCGCCCGCCTCGCGACCCGACGCGATGGCCTCGGCTGCGTCGTCGTCGCCGTCGCCGTCGGGGTCGCCGGCACCCGACACGTGCCCAGCGCGGACCTTGCCCTTCGGGGCCACGGTCTGCATGCCGGTCTTGATGGCGCTGATGAGCTGATCGTGGGACAGGCCCTTGGACACGGCGAGCTGGTTGAGCGACGTCCCGCTGCGGAGCGCGGTACCGAGCTCGTCGACCGTCATGCCGAGCGCATCGGCCACGGGGCTCATGGCCTTCGTGCGGTCCTGTGGCGTCGGGCGAGCGAGCAACATGGGGTTGGCGGACGCCACCGTGGAGATCGCCGAGCTGGAAAGGGGATTCATGGATCCGTCCCTCTGTCGGGGCGGGTTCTTCGACCCGCGCCTTGTGCGCAGAGCGTCGGCCGCGCCGGGCGTCGCGCAAGGCGGATCTCTTGCGCATCTGTTGCGACTTCCCTGTGAACGCCGGTCGCGGTCGAGACGAACGGCGGGATCCCGATCCGGAAGCGTGCGACGTCACCGTTGTGCTGCATGCCGTTCGGCC
>JANPGL010000226.1:0-1905 GCA_031423915.1 Actinomycetes bacterium
CGACGAGCTGGCCCGCCGACAGGGGGTCGGCGCGTGAGCGACGCCGACGTCGATGTCGTGGTGGTGGGAGCCGGGCCCGCCGGATCGAGCGCCGCGCTGCAGCTGGCGCGGCACGGCCACTCGGTCCAGCTCGACGAGCGCGGCCCGTTCCCCGGCTCGAAGAACATGTACGGCGGTGTCGTGTACCCCCGGGTGCTCGACGAGATCGTCCCGAACTGGTGGGAGGAGGCGCCCATCCAACGCTGGGTGACGCGCCGGGCCACCATGGCCCTCACGCCCACGCAGGCCCTCACGGTCGACTTCCGCACCGAGTCGTGGGGCAAGCCGCCCTACAACGGGGCGACGGCCTACCGCGGCGACTTCGACCGCTGGCTGGCGGGCAAGGCGGTCGAGGCCGGCGCCACGCTCGTGTGCTCGACGACCGTGACGGGGCTCCTGCGCGACGGCGACCGCGTGATCGGCGTGCGCACCGACCGACCCGACGGCGACGTGCGGGCCCGCCTGGTGATCGCCTGCGACGGCGTCAACAGCTTCCTGGCCAAGGAGGCCGGGTTGTACCCGACGGTCGACCCCGAGAACTTCACGATCGGCGTGAAGGAGACCCTGGCGCTGCCCAAGGAGGTCATCGACGACCGCTTCGGGGTGCGCGGCATGGAGGGCGCCGACTTCGAGATCCTCGGAGGCACGGCGGGCGTGCCGGGCGGCGGCTTCCTCTACACCAACCTCGACACCATCGCCGTCGGCGTCGTGCTCAAGCTGCCGGCGCTGGCCAAGCAGTCGAAACGGCCCGAGGAGATCATCGCCGGGCTGAAAGCCCATCCGGCCATCGCCCCGTTCGTCGAGGGCGGCGAGCTGAAGGAGTACTCGGCCCACGTCATCCCCGAGGGCGGGTGGGACGCCATGCCCCGCCTCTCGATGCCCGGGCTGCTGGTAGCGGGCGACGCCGCCTGCTTCTGCCTGGCCGCCGGCATCTGGCTGGAGGGCGTCAACATGGCCATGGGCGCCGGGCTGGCCGCGGCGCGCACGGCGCGACGGGTGATCGAGGGTCGCGTCGACGATCTCGACGCGCTCTACCGGCGCGAGCTCGGCTTCGTCGTGGAGAACCACCGCAAGTTGCGCCTGGCGCCCCACCTCGTGCTGTCGGAGCGTGTCCAGCAGCACTACCCCCAGCTGGTGGCCTCGATCGTGGAGCGCGTCTTCCAGGTCGACGACCCCCGCCCGAAGCCGGGGCTGCGCAGGATCGTGTTGCAGGAGTCGCGCCGGGCCGGCCTGAAGGTTCGCCACCTCGTCAAGGACGGCTGGACGTCGCTGCGGACGTTCGGGTGAGAATGGTGATCGCATGACCGACCGCATGACCACCGGCGAGCGCTGGCCCGAGCTCAGCTTCCAGGACCGCATGGACACCGCGCACTTCGTGGTGTCGCCGAACGCGCACATCGTCGTCGACGGCCGCAAGTGCGCCGACTGCTCCGTGCGGGGCTGCGTGGTGGCGTGCCCGGCGAACCTGTTCGTGCCCACCGCCGACGGCGGCATCGTGTTCAACTACGAGCAGTGCTTCGAGTGCGGCACCTGCTACCTCGTGTGCAACGAGGAGGGCGCCATCACCTGGCGGTACCCGGAGGGTGGGCACGGCGTCGTGTTCCACCACAGCTGAGGCCCGGCGTCGTGCTCATCGCCGTGTGCTTGTCGTGCACCGACCGTCGCCCCGAGGTCGACCCGTTGTCGGGCGAGGTGTCGACCGACCACCGGACAAGCCGGCTCACCGATGCCGACGCCGCCCCACTCGAGCAGGCGAGGCGCTGCGCCGAGGCGTGGGGTGCCGACGTCGTCGCCGTGACGGTCGGCGCGGCGCCGGCCGACGTCGTCCGGCGCGAGGCGCTCGCCTGCGGGGCGGGGCGCGCCGTA
>JANPGL010000227.1:0-3136 GCA_031423915.1 Actinomycetes bacterium
TCACGGCCAACCTCACCAACCAGCCGGCGCACGATCTAGACGTAGAGCTCAACGCTCCGCGAGGACGAGTGCTGACCGACCAGCGGCTCGGTACCCATGCTGCACGACCATCCGCATAGCCGGGTCGATCCCCATTAGCAGGACCCCCGGCGACGGTACTCACCGCGCGTGACCACCTCACCGGCTGGCGAACCACGCCGGTGCGCACCTGTTGTCGGGGTTCGAACTCCAGCTGGTCGTGAGCGAGCTCGCCTCGAACGTTGCGCGTCAAAAGACCTGGCGCGTGGACGACCTGGGCGAGGTCCGGATAGTGCCGGGCGACGTGCGCTTCGTTACGCGAGTGGGGTGGCGCAGTCGAGGTGTGACCGGCGCCGATGGGCAACAGCAGGTCCTTGTTCGACGACGGAGGAGTGCACATGCGAGTCGGCTACACGCTGATGACCGAGGAACACGGCCCCCGCGCACTGGTGGAGATCGCCTGAATGTCGGAGGCCGTGGAATACGACCTTCTCGGGTAGTACTTTATGACCACGCACAGCGCACCGTCACAAACGGGGCAAGCGTTGCTGGAGGCCGACGAGCGGGGCGAGGGGGTCGCTCGCCTCGCGGAGCCGCTGCGGCGCGGTGTCGACGGTCCAACGGTCGGGCGTCAGGTCGGGGTCGTCGAGTTCCTCCCACGTGATCGGCACCGATACGGGTGCACCCGGCGCGGGGCGCACGCTCCACGGGGCGACGAGGGTCGTGTTGACCGCGTTCTGGGTGTAGTCCAGGCGGGCACGGCCGCCGCGCTCGGCGACGGTCCACGCCCAGCTGACGAGCTCGGGCACGGTGGCGCCGACGGCACGTGACAGCTGCTCGACCCAGGCGCGCGTGTCGTCGAACGTGGCGCCGTCGGCGACGGGGACCCAGATCTGGATGCCGCGCCGACCGGTCACCTTGGCCGCGGCCCGCACGCCGAGGTGGTCGAGGGCGGTGCGGTGCAGCCGGGCCAGGACGAGCACGTCGTCGAACGAGGTGTCGGCGCCCGGGTCGATGTCGATCATCGCCCAGGTCGGCTGCTGCGGGTGGGCGGCGGTCGATGTCCACGGGTGCAGTTCGACGGCGCCGAAGTTCGCGGCCCAGGCGAGCGCCGCCGGGGTGTCGAGCACGAGGTAGTGCTCGGTCTCGCCCCGGTCGGCGTCGGGGTTGCGCCAGCGCCGGAGCCACTCGGGCGCGTGGCCGGGCGCCGCCTTGTGCCAGAAGCCGCCGGCGTCCACCCCGTCGGGGTAGCGGTGCATGTTCACCGGCCGGTCGTGCAGGTAGGGCAGCAGTGCCGGGGCCATCGCGGCGTAGTGGCGGACGAGGTCGCGCTTGGTCCGGGTCGCGTGACCGCCGGTCGGCGGGAAGAGGACCTTGTCGAGGTTGGTGAGCTTCAGGGTGTGCTCGCCGAACGTCCATGGGCCGCCGCCTCTGGGGAGCTCGTCGAGGGCGGCGAGCTCGTCGGGCGTGGGCCCCGCCCAGACCGCGGCGCCGGCCCAGCTCGCCGCCGGTGCGTTGCGCGCCTCGTCGTTGGTCCGCCCCGACTTCACCGACCGCGGATGGTCTTCGGGGTCCCAACTGGTCATGGCGGCGTCGTCGCGTTTGTGGAGCAGCAGCCACTGCTCCTTGCCTCCCGACCCGCCGCGCCGGACGAGCGCGAAACGGCCGGCGAGCTTCTCGCCGTGCAGCTCAAAGTGAAGGTCGCCTCGCGCCGTGGAGGCGACCGGGTCGTCGCCTTTTGCGAGCGTCCAGGTGCCCCAGTCCCACACGATCACGTCGCCGCCGCCGTACTCGCCGGCCGGGATGGTTCCTTCGAAGTCGAAGTACTCGAGCGGGTGGTCCTCGACGTGGACGGCCATCCGTTTGGCGGCGGGGTCGAGGGTCGGCCCCTTGGGCACCGCCCAGCTGGCGAGGACGCCGCCCATCTCGAGCCGGAGGTCGTAGTGCAGCCGTCGGGCGCGGTGGCGCTGCACGACGAAGCGCCAGCCGTGCGATGCCGGCGCGGGCGAGACGGCGCCGTTCGGTTCGGCCGTGATCGAGAAGTCGCGCTTTGCCCGGTACGGTGCGAGCCGGTCGCTACTGTCGGAAGCCGCGGGCGCCACGGACCTCGCTCCTCGACGTACAGGCATAAGACCGAACGTACCCGTGAGTCGGCCCGTCAAGCGTCTCCCGACGCGTGTTGTCTCTCGGCCCAACTCCTGGCCAGGCCTCCGGATTCGACACGTACCTAGGGGTCCCCGGGTCGCTACTCCCGCCGGCCGGCCAGCATTCGCAGGCGCTTCCGTGCACATCGGGCGCTTCAGTCCGTAGATACGAGACCGAACACGGCTGTCCCTCGCACTTGTGCCGAGGACCTCGACGCCGCCACCTGTGAGCGAGATGAACCGACCGGGGAGCGAGGACGGGACCGCGTGTCGGCGCCGAGTCTGACGGATCGTCGGCGGAGGCTCCGCCGAAAACATCGCCGACCGGATCCACGTGGAACTCAGTGCGATCTTTCTCTTCGACCATCGTGACGACGACATCGCCCTCTTCGTGGGGTGCACGACACCGACGGCAACGCGTGACGCGTGGTGCGTCTAGGACGCTGACGCGCGTGGAAGTAGTTGAAACGTGCTGGCGCTCGGCTCCCGGTCTCCGTAGCCGAGTGGAAGGCCGCGGCCTACTACCTGGAAGGTGAGATCCCACCGATGAACCTCGCAACAACGACCGAGCAGACGTTCGAGCGGACGGCCGCGCAGGTGTTCGCCGTGCTTGTCAACCCGATCACCTATCCCTGCTGGCTCGTCGGCGCCAAGAAGATCCGCGCCGTCTCATCCGACTGGCCCGCCCAGGGCAGCTACTTCAAGCACACTGTGGGTTTCGGACCTCTTGAGATCTCCGACCGCACGAGCGTGCGCAACGTCGACGCGCCGCGCATGCTGGACCTGCTTGTGCGGGCCCGTCCGGCGGTGGAGGCCAACGTCAGCTTCGAGGTCACGAGCCAGGGACCGTCCTCGTGCACGGTCCGTATGACTGAGACACCGATCGGCGTCTACAAGCTCATCGCGCCTTTTGCCCGGCCGATGATCCGAGCCCGCAACGACCGCTCGATGGAGCGCCTCCAGGACCTCGTCGA
>JANPGL010000228.1:0-13612 GCA_031423915.1 Actinomycetes bacterium
TCGAGGACGTGGTGGCCGCGGCGCTGGCCAACGTCGCCCACAAGCCCGGGCGCGTCCAGGTCGAGGTGCCCGAGACGCTGCCGCCCGTGCTCGTCGACCCCGCGCTCCTCGAGCGAGCGCTGGCGAACCTGCTGTCGAACGCGCTGGCGTGGGCACCTGCCGATCGCCCGGTGCGCGTCGACGCCGGCGTGGTCGGCGACCGCCGCGTCCACCTGCGCATCATCGATCGAGGACCGGGCATCCCGCCCGACGAGCGGGCCCGCGTGCTCGAACCGTTCCAACGTCTCGGCCAGCGCAGCCTGCAGGCGGGCGCCGGGCTCGGTCTCACCGTCGTGAACGGGTTCGTGGCCGCCGTGGGCGGCACGCTCACGCTCGACGACACCCCTGGCGGCGGACTCACCGCCACCATCGAGCTGCGCGCTGCACCCCTGGAGGGCGCAGCGCCCGAACCCATCGAGGTGCACCCATGACCGAGCTGTCGCGCGTCCTGATGATCGACGACGAGCCCCTCATCCTCAAACCGCTGGCGGTGAACCTGAAGGCGCGCGGCTACGAGCTGGCGTTGGCCACCACGGCCACAGAGGGCCTGAGGATCGCGGCCGAGGGAAAGCCCGACGTGATCCTGCTCGACCTCGGGCTGCCGGACCTCGATGGCGTCGAGGTCGTGAAGCGACTGCGCACGTGGTCGAACGTGCCGATCATCATCCTGTCGGTCCGCAACGCGGAGCGCGAGAAGGTGGCGGCGTTCGACGCCGGCGCCGACGACTACGTGACCAAGCCGTTCGGCATGGACGAGCTGCTGGCCCGCCTGCGCGCCGCGTTGCGCCGCACTCGCGAGCCCGACGACGAGCCCGTGGTGATCACCCCGCACTTCTCGGTCGACCTCGGCGCAGCCCAGGTGACGGGCCCCGACGGCGAGGACCTGCACCTGACGCCGACCGAGTGGAAGATCGTCGAGCACCTCGTGCGCCAACCCGGCAAGCTCGTGAGCCAGAAGGCCCTGCTGCAGGCGGTGTGGGGCCCCCAGTACGAACGCGAGACCCACTACCTGCGCGTCTACCTGGCGCAGGTGCGACGCAAGCTCGAGCCCGACCCCGCCCAGCCCCGCTACTTCATCACCGAGGCCGGCCTGGGCTACCGCTTCGAGCCCGGCGACGAGCCGGAGGAGTGAGCGGGAGGAGTGATCGGGGCGCCGGTCACTCCTCGACGTCGGCCTCGACGTCGGCCTCGACCTCGGCCTCGTCGTCCTTGGCCGCCGCCTTGTCCTTGGCGCTCGCCTTGCCGCCGTCGCGCAGCACGCCGCGGGCCAGCGCATCGTCGAGGTAGCGCTCGGCATCCTCGGTCGACACCTTCAGCGCGGGGGCGATCTCGGACACCAGGTTGATGCGGGCACGCTCGTACATGGTGCGCTCGGCCGCCGACAGCGCGGCGTCGCGGTTGCGGGCCGCAAGGTTCCGCACGACCTCGGCCACCTGGTAGACGTCGCCCGACTTGAGCTTCTCCTGGTGGTTCTTGAACCGCCGGGACCAGTTCGACGGCACACGCGGGTCGGGCTTGGAGAGCACCGACACGAGGTCTTCGAGCTCCTCCGCGCCGACGGGCGGGCGAACACCGACCTCTTCCGCCTTGTCCACCGGCACCTTCAACGTCATCTCGTTGATGACGGTGCGGAGGATGAGGTAGTCGCGGGTCTCGCCGAACGCCGATTCCTTCTTGACGCCGTCGACGATGCAGGCGCCGTGCTGGGGGTAGATCACGGTGTCGCCGCGCTTGAACTTCACGCAGACTCCTCGATTGCCGGAAAGCGGGTTTTGCCGAGAGACGGGTTGGACCCGTCACTCGTCATGGGCTGGTCAAGGGTAGAGGATGGCGGGCCGTTTTCCCATTTCGGGGGGCTCCACGCCCTAGCTGACCAGGAAGTTCGTGAACTGCCAGGGATCCTCGGCGTCGATCTGCACCGTGTCGTACCGGTCGTAGAAGCTCACCCGGTTCTGGAGCGGATCCCAATCGAGCGGGCCCGACCACTGGGTTCCCAGGTACGGACGAGCGGCGTCGAGCACGAGCTCCCACGGGAGATCGTCGGGCACGCACACCCCTTCGTTCGGCGAGGTGATCATCCACACCACGGCGCCGAGCACCGATGCCGCCACCTGCAGCGTGGTGGCCGATTGGTGGGGCACGAGCGCCCGGGCCTCGTCGATGGACAGCTGGCTGCCGGTCCACCACGACCGGTAGGGGTGACCCATGAGCAGCACGCCCAGTTCGTCGCGTCCCGAGATGATCTCGTCGTTCAGGATGCGTTGACGCGGCTGCATCTCCCACCGGCGCATCTCGAGCTCGTGGAACGAGACGAGCGCTTCGTTCGACGGGCAGTACGCGTAGTGCACCGTGGGCCGGTAGATCGGCTTGGGGCCGTCCCACACCGTCAGGTGGTCGGTGATGGTGAACGCCTCGCCGTGGCGCACGACCATGCCGGTGATCTCGCACGACGGCACCCGCGATCGCACCCACGTCTTGGCCCCCATGCGGGCCAAGCAGATCTGGTTCCCGGGGCCTTCGCCGGCGTGCACGCACGCGTCGGGCGGCAGCCGGCGCTCGTGCGTGCCCCAGCCCATCTCGGCCGGCGCGACGCCCTCCTCGTAGAAGCCCTCGACGCTCCACGTGTTGACGAACTCGTCGACCTCCTTGGGTCGATCGGTGATCTGCGTGTCGCGCTCCGCGATGTGGATCACGCGCACGTCGAGCGCATGGGCCAGCCGCGCGTAGTCGCGCGAACCGAGCGCGGCTTCGACCGCCGCCGCATCGCCCGCGAGGCCGTCGCGCAGCGCACGCTGTCCGATCTCGGTGAGCGACTGCTTCGTCCAGTGCGACACGAGGCCCGGGTTCGCGCCGTGCTCCACCACCGCGGAGGGGCCCTTGTTGCTGCCCCACGCGGCGATCATCTTGCGCATCGCCATGTGGCGCACGTACAGCGTGCGTTCCAGCGGGGGCGTGGCCGCCGCATCCTGGTACGGGTCCCACACCTCGACCGACGAGTTCAGGTAGCGGACGCCATGGTCACGGCACCACTCGAGGATGGCGTTGGTCTCGATGTTCCACGCCAGGTCGAGGCAGATGTCGCCAGGACCGACGTAGCGGCCGAGCACCTCGCCGAGGTTGCCGGGCGTGATCGTGTCGATGACGTACGTCACCCCCAGCGCCAGCTGCTCGGCGACGCGATGGCGGTTGTCGACCATGTCGAGCACCGTGATGCGCTCGGGCGAGCAGATCCCTTCCTTCAGGAGCAGCGGAAGGCTGCACTGGGTGACGGAACCGCAACCGAGGAACAGGATCTTTCCGGTGAACGCCGGACGTGCCATGCCACACCTCCCTGGGGGACGAACGGGCCCGCGGGGCGAGCGAGCGCAGCACGCTAGAGGTTTTCCGGCGCCCGCGGAACTGCCTGATCGATCGGTCAGCCGTCGCTACCGTGGCCGGGTGCCTCCCGCCGAGCGTTTCGACGCCGCCTACTACCGACGGTTCTACGGCGAGCGACCGGTCCACGACCGCAAGCGCATCGCCCTGCTGGCCGCCGCGGTCACGTCGATGGCGGCGTGGTGGCGCGTCCCCGTCCGCTCGGTGCTCGACGTCGGCGCGGGCAAGGGCTTCTGGCGCGATTGGCTGACCGAGGAGCGTCCCGGCGTGCGCTACCACGGGATCGACGTCAGCGAGTACGCCTGCCAGCGCTACGGCCACGAGCGCGCCGACCTGTCGACGTGGCAGCCCGAGCATCGCTACGACCTCGTCGTGTGCCAGAGCGTCGTGCAGTACCTCGACGACGTCGAGTGCGAGCGGGCGCTCGACGCCCTCGGACGCGCCTGTCGCGGGCTGCTGTTCCTGGAGGTACCGACGACCGCGGACCGCCAGGGCGTCATCGATCCGACCGGCACCGACCTCGACATCCACTGGCGCACGGGCAGGTGGTACCGGCGCGCGCTCGACGCGTCGTTCGTGGAACTGGGCGCGGGCCTCTGGGCGAGCCGCTCGTGCCCGGTGCCGTTCTTCGAACTGGAGCGGGCGCCCCGTTAGGCGACGACGGGCGCACAGCGGGCGCAGTACCGTCTACTCCATGGCTCTCGACGACGACGTGGCCCAGGTTCTCGCGGCGCTGGCGGACGTGCAGGCGCCGGCCCTCGGCGAGGGGACGCCCGAGCGAGCCCGCGCCAACTACGCAGCGGCACCGAAGCCACCCGGCGACCCGCTTCCCCGCGTCGAGGATCGCATCGTGCCCGGACCGGTCGGGCCGATCGCCGTTCGCCTCTACGCCGCCACTACGGAGCCCGACCTGCCCGTGCTCGTGTTCTTCCACGGTGGCGGTTGGGTCGTCTCCAGCATCGACGGCCACGACTCCCTCGCCCGCCGGCTGGCCGAGCGCTCGGGCGCGCTCGTGGTGTCGGTCGAGTATCGCCTGGCTCCCGAGCACCCGTTCCCCGCGCCGCACGACGACTGCTGGGCCGTGACCCGCTGGCTGGCCGCGCACGCCGCCGAATGGGGTGGCGACCCCACCCGGCTCGGTGTGGCCGGCGACTCTGCGGGCGGCAACCTGGCCGCCGGCGTGGCGCTGCGGGCCCGCGACGAAGGCGTGCCGCTCGTGTTCCAGCTGCTGATCTACCCGTGCATCGACGCGGACGCGGCGGGACCGTCGATCACCGAGAACGCCGCGGGCTACTTCCTCACATCGGCCGACATGGCCTGGTTCTGGCGGCAGTTCGTTCCGCCGAGCGAGTGGTCGAACCCCTACGCCGTGCCGGCGCGCGCGTCCCATCTCGCCGGGGTGGCCCCGGCGCTGGTGCAGACCGCCGAGTTCGATCCACTGCGCGACGAAGGCGAGGCCTACGCCGCCGCTCTGGCGGCGGCCGGCACCCCGGTCACGTGCACGCGCTACCCCGGTGTGGTCCATGGCTTCGTCAGCCGGTGGACGACGATGGCGCGCGGCGTGGACGCCCACGACGAGGCGGGCGTCGCCCTGCGAGCCGCGTTCGGGACGTCGTAGCCGTCAGCTGGCCAGCTCGAGCTCGCCCAGCCACGCCTCGACAGCCTCCAGGTCGGTCGAGTCGGGCTCGGCCCCGTCTAGCAGGCGCTGCTGCCGTTCGCGCTTGATCGTCTTCGGGCTGTACGGGTAGCGGAGGCGGACGCCGGCCAGCACGCGTTCCTCGTCGGTCTCGCCGCCCCACAGGCCGTACTCGCCGTGACGGCGGGCGAACGCCCGGCAGTCGTCGGCCACCGGGCACCGCCCGCACAGCTGCTTGGCCCGAAGCTCGCGCCGGGTGCGAGTGGACGGCCGTTCGTTGTAGGGCGGAAAGAACAGCTCCGTCCGTCCGACGCACAGCGCGAGGCCGACGAGCGCGCGGTCGGTGGCGGTCAGGACCCGGGCCGGCCGGTCGTCGACCGTGCCGTCGATCACGTCGTCGACCGTGCCGTCGATCAC
Source organism: Actinomycetes bacterium (assembly GCA_031423915.1). Lineage (GTDB taxonomy): Bacteria > Actinomycetota > Acidimicrobiia > Acidimicrobiales > Ilumatobacteraceae > JANMAT01. The sequence goes on from JANPGL010000228.1 coordinate 5,468, forward strand.
TTCGTCGATCGTGCCGCCGAACGGGTCGTCGGTGAGCAGCGCCTGGTTGCCGGTCAGCATGCCGATGGTCCTCCCGAACATCCGGGGCCGACGGCCGGGGGCCGCGACCTGATGCGTTCGAAAGATCGTTACGGGGGAACCGGCCCGACGGATTGCGTCCGTCTTGGGTTCACAGGAGGTTCACAAGGACTCGACGGGCCTCACCAGCGCATCCGCGAGTCGTTCGCCCGATCGCCGCTACTGTCCGGCCGTGTTCCATCTGAACCGTACGGCTCGACTCGTCATGGCTGCGCTGGTGCTCTGGTACGCAGCAACGCTCGGGTTCTGGGCCGCACGACCGTTGAGCGACACCGTGCCCGTCGGCGTCGACAACACGCTCAAGACGCCGGCGTCCGTCTCCATCCACGTGTCGTGCAACACGCTGTTCCGGAGCGCGCCCAGGCCGGACTCGCCCCTACCGGCGCTGGCGGCCCAGCCCGCAGGGCAGCCACCCCTCGCCTACAGCCACACGCCGTGCGCCCAGACGCACCGCGAGGCCCGCGGCCTGTTCGTCTTCGACACGTTCTGCGTCGTCGGGGCTATCGCTCTCGTCCTCTGGCTCGTCCGCCGTCGCGGCGACCAGACGCCGGTCAGGCGCCTCGATCCCGTAGCGGTGTAGCCGCACGGCGTCAGCTCGCGGTGAGCGCCGCGGGGTCCGCCAACGGCACGAGGCCCACGGCCTTGGCGGCCAGCGCAGGGTCGACCGTGATGAGCGCATCCGCCTGGAGCTTGGCGATGGCGAGGTACTCCGCGTCATGCGTCGACTCCCAGCCCTGGTCTCGCGCCATCTTCCAGGCGACCCGGCGCGACGAGCGGTCGCCGAGCAGCCGCATCTTCAGTTCGGTGAGACGCTCGTGGTGCCGAAGCGCCAGGTCTTCGCTGATGTCCCCGCGCCCCACCGCCTCGAACAGGAGCGACATCGCCTCGGACCGGATGACGTTGGGGGCGACGATCTGGTGTCTCGGACTGACCTCGACATCGTTGGCGACGAGGTGCAGCAAGGTGGGCGCGTCGATCGCGTAGCGGGTCATGCCGGCACACTAGGTATCGGGCCGCACCGCTTCGCGCGGCCGAGGCGTGACGGTCCACGTTCGGCGCGGCCCGGGCCACATCCCCCAGGGGGTCGGGGATGTGGCCCGGGCGAGCGTCATGCCGCGGCGGCCTCGGCCGCGGCGGGGACCGTCACCGCGGCCGCCGCCGGCTCGAGCACCGGCTGCTGCCGCGACGGCCGACCCGGACGCGGGTACGCCGGGATGATCCGACCGTCACGCAGCAGCTCCCCGCCCCACACGCCATCGGGCTCGGACCGCTTCAGAGCGAACTCGAGGCAGGTCGCCGCCTCGTGGCACGAGCGGCAGGTCGCCTTGGCCTGATCGACCGCGGCGTTGCGGACGCTCCAGTGGAGCGTGGAGGGCGGGAAGTACCGCTCGGTCTTGCCCACGCAGGGCACGCCGGTGAATGCCGGCATGAGCTCGGCGGGGAACGCCGTCTCGAGCGTGGGCAGGTGCAGGGTCGTGGTGCTGATGTTGGTGTTGGGGTTGGTCATGACGGTCACCTCCTCGGTGCACGTGGTAGCTGGGAAGGGGCTGCGCTGGTCGGAAAAGCAACAAGGGCCGCACACCCGAAGGTGGCGGCCCTGACGTGCGCAGGTCTCATTTCGACCTGAGTTACACGGGGACCCCCACGGGGTGCTGGGACGGGTAGCCACAACCAAAGAGGTCGGCCTGCTCGTCCCCTACGACGAGATGCCAACCCGACCGGCGCGATGCAACGCCCGCCAGCGGGAGCTGGCAGGCGAGGGACGCGGCGGCGTACCGCTGCGTGCGCGCGTTGGTCGGGGACGACATGGTCGCAAGGCTACCGAACGTCGGCGGAGCCTGTCGACGGGGTTTGGCGAGTTGTCGCCGAACCGTCAGATGTGGTCGACCCAGTCGGCCAGCAGGTCGGGCACCTGAAGGTGCTCGGGGATCCGCTCGGGCCCGATGATCTTGTCGATCCAGGCGTGCACGTGCCAGATGCGGCGTTCCTGGTAGTTGAGGACCTGACGGCCGTGGGCGGCGTTCTCCAACGAGCGCTGGATCGGCTCGAGGTTCGAGTAGTCCTCGTCCATCACCACGTCGAACCCCGCCAGGCGCTTGGCCCAGATGTCGGCGTTCGGCATCTCGCCGTCGCCCCAGTCGGGTGCGAACCAGACGACGTCGAGCCGCGTCTGGTCGATCGCCTCGGGCCAGAACACCAGGAACGGGAAGCCGCGCGCGTCGAGCGGCGTGATGATGTTCGGGAACATCCCGTGGGCCGGGTTCGTGGTGAAGAACAGCTCGGTGGCGCCCTCGAACGGCGCGATGCCCTGACGATCTTCGCGCCCGGCGGTCAGCATCTCCGCCTGCAGCGGCGTGATCATGTTCTGGTGCCCGTGGTCGAACAGCATCATCACGGCGCCGCGACCGTCGAGCGACTTGGCCACGGTGTTCGAGTGGATGGTGCGGGCGTGGTACACCTCGAGGAAACCCTCGGCCAGCACCTTCCAGTTGCAGCGGATCACCACGCTCGTGGTCTGGAGGTGGCGGAACGGCGCCGCGCCCACCTCGTCGAGCACGGTGGGCAGCGGGTGCAGCCACTCCATGAGCGGCATGGCGTCGTGGTCGAGGTTGACCCAGAACCAGCCGTTCCAGCTCTCGCACCGCACCGACGGCAGGCCGAGCTCCTCTTTCTGGAGCCCGACGAAGTCGCGCTCGTCGGGCACGCGCTGGAGGTTGCCGCACAGGTCGTAGCCCCACGAGTGGTACTGGCACACCAACATGCGCGCCTCGCCGCAGGCGCCGCGCACGACGGGCGCGCCGCGGTGACGACACGAGTTGTAGAAGGCGCGCACGACGTCGTCGTCGCCGCGCACCAGCAGGATCGGCGCGCCGGCGATGTTGCACAGCTTGTAGCTGCCCGGCTTGGGCAGCTCGCTGATGTGCCCCGCGTACAGCCAGGTCTTCTTCCACAGGTGCTCGCGCTCGAGCTCGTAGAACTCGCGGTCGGTGTAGCGGCCGAGCGGTAGCCCGGGCAGCTTGGGGAAGTCTTCCGGCGGCCCGGTGCGCTCACGCTCGTACTGCGAGCGTTCGTGGTACGTGGCGATCAAGGCTTCGTCCACCGGTGGTCCCCCAGAATCGTTACCTGACGACGGTTGTGCAATCCTACGCGCCTGGCAGAATCGTGTCCATGCCCCGGGTCGTGGATGCCGATCAGCGCCGGGCCGAGCTCGTGGAGCTGACGGCCAGCGAGATCGCCCGCGTCGGCCTGGAGCGGGTGACCCTGCGCGACATCGCCCGGCTCGGCGGTTGGTCGACGGGCATCGTGAGCCACTACTTCGTCGACAAGCAGGACCTCCTGCTCGCCACCTTCCGCTCGCGCGCCGACGTGGCCGGCCGGCTGGCGTTGGCCCTGGTGGACGACGGGCTGAGCCCGCTCGACGCGTTCGTGGAGGCGGTGCTGCCGCTCGACGGTGAGCGGCTCCTCAACTGGCAGGTGTGGCTGGCGTTCTGGGGCGCTGCCGTCGGTCACGAGTCGCTGGCCGCCGCGCAGCGGAGCCGTCACGCCACGTTCCAGGCCGAGCTGGTGCGCGCACTGGCGGCCGAGCGCGCCGCCCGCCGGCTGCGCGCCGGCCTCGACCTCGATCACGAGGCGCTTCGGCTCATCACCGTGCTCGACGGCATAGCCGTCCAGGTCGTGTTCGAGCCCGACCGCTGGCCGGCGGTCGCCCAGCGCCGCGTCGCCGACGAGCACCTCGCCACCCTGCGCCCCTGACCTGGTCGCCCGCCGTGCCGGCCGGCGTGACCGTTCGTTCTCCCGGAACATCTGGAGCGCCAGCGCTCCATTCCTTCCGACAGAACGCCGAGGGGGTCAGTCGATCGTGGACACCTCGCCGCCTGAGCCCTCGCCCGGGTCCGTCGCGACCCAGGCGTCGTCACCGACCAGGGTGGCGCCCTCGGCGATGCGCACGTCCCAGACGATCGCCCCGCTGGCGTTGTTCCAACGCACCGCCCGGCGGCCGTTCACCTCGAGCGGCGGGCGGCCGTCGCCTAGCGACAGGAGCCGGTCCTCGAGCGCGGCACGTCGCTCGCATCCGTTGCGACCGGTCCCGACATCCCGAGGGGTTGGGCGCACCTGATGCGCGAGACCCGGGTGACCGGCGGCGCTCAGCGCTGGAAGTAGCCCGTCATGTCGACCACGAGGGCGACGTCGCGCTGGGCGTACACGGCGAAACCACCGTCGGAGCTGGGACTGACGGCACCGGTGGCGGTGATGACGCCCGGCGCGGCGTTGGCGGCCGACGCCAACGGGCGCGCCGCGTCGGCGGCGAACAGCGTGAGATAGGTGCTGGCGCCCGGGTCGACGGCGGTCAGGTTCACGGCCACGGCCGCGGGCGACGCCACGCCGGCGGGCGGGCCGACGGCCACGCGGCCGCCGTCGCCGATGCGGCCGGTGGTCCGCGTGTCGACGAGACGGGTCGGGTCGAGCGGCACGAACAGCCCGGCCGTGCCGGCCACGGCCGACGGTCCCGTGAACCAGCCGTTCACGTCGACGACGAGCTGCCCGCCGAGCTGGCTGCGCACCTGGAAGCGGCCATTGGCCAGCGGCACCAGAGCGTTGGTGGTGGTGGCCTTGTCGGCCACGTTCAACGTGCTGGTCCCGCCCCACGCCTGACCGTCGCGCCAGGCCGCCCACCATCCGCGCGGCGAATCGGCCACGGTGATCGAGACCACCGCGGCGACCGCGTCGGACGGCACCCCGGCCGCCGTCAGGTCGACGGCGCGGGTCTCCCCGGGGGCGTACGGGCTGCGGGCATCGCGCGTGTCGAGCACCCGCGTGGGCGTGGTGACGACGAGCCGGCCGGCGGCCGACGATGCCGCCGGCACGAACGCCCCGGTCACGTCGAGGACGAGGTCGGTGTCGCGCTGGGCCCACACCGAGATCGAACCGTCGGGCCCGACGGGCACGATCACGGCGTTCGACCGGACCGCGCCGGCCTCGAGGTTCAGCGACGACGCCGTCGGCCGTGCGGTGCCACCGCCCCACGCAGTCAGGTAGCCGCCACCGCCCCGATCGATGCCGGTGAGCGACACCGCCACGGCGCTGGCGTGCTCGAGGCCGGGCACGTCTCGGATGGCCACCGCACGGGACTGGCCGGCCCGGAGCACCGACCCGTCGAGCCGGGTGTCGAGCAGACGCACCGGGCCGACCGGACCGTAGGCCGCCGTGCGCACCTCGGGCGCGACAGGCGGCACAGGACCCGCCGGTGTCGGCGGCGTCGGCGGCGTCGGCGGCGCGGCCGACGCCGCCTGCACGGCAGCAAGCGGATCCACCTGCCCGGTCCCCTCGCACGAGGCGTCGACCGCGGTGTCGTGGGCGTGGCCGGTGAGCAGGTCCCGCACCTGGGCAGCCGTGGCGGTCGGGGCCACGGCGCGTACCAGTGCGGCTGCCGCGGCGACGTGGGGCGACGCCATCGAGGTGCCGCTCATGAAGGCGTAGCCCGACCGGTACGTGCTGTAGATCGACGTTCCCGGAGCGCCGAGGTCCACATAGGGCGCGCTGGCCGTGTACGCGGCGCAGTTGCCCGACGAATCGAATGCGCCGACCGCGAGCACATCGGGCAGCGCCGCCGGGTACACCGCCAGGCAATCGGGATCGACTCCCACGTGGCAGCCGAAGTTGCCGGCCGCGGCCACCACCACGACCCCATGGTCGGAGGCGTACGTGACCGCGGCGCTGACCGTCAGGTCGGGCACCCCCGTGGCCGCGCCGAGCGACAGGTTGATGACGTCGGCGCCGTTGTCGGTGGCCCACACGATGCCGGCCGCCACGTCGGAGAAGACGCCCGAGCCGTTGTCGTCGAGCACCTTCACGGGCAGGATGTGCACGCCCGGCGCCATGCCCGCGACGCCCAGTCCGTTGTCGGGCACGCCCGCCACGATGCCGGCGACGTGCGTGCCGTGCCCGTGGGCGTCGACCGTGCCACCCGGCTGCTGCACGCCGTTCAGGATCTGGCGGCCGGGGAGCACCACGCCGGCCAGGTCCGGGTGGGCCTGGTTCACCCCCGTGTCGAGCACGGCGACGACCACCCCGGTGCCGGTGGTCGAGGGCCAGGTCTGCTGGAAGGGCACGTCGTCGAACGCCCACTGCCACAGGCGCCCGGGGTCGTTCACGTCGAAGGCCTCGACGGCCCGGTCGACCTCGGTGCCCACGTAGCGCAGCCCTTCCGCGGCGGCCGCGGCCGCCATCGGGGCATCGCTCCGGGTGAACACCGGCCGGCCATCGGGGTCGAGCCACGTCGTCACCTGGTGGCGCTGGGCCACGTCGGCGTCGGCCGACCCGGTGGCGACCAACGAGGCCACGCCCACGAGCGTCGCCGTCAGTACGGTCCGGGCGCGACGTCGACGAGCGGGATCCACGTCCGTCTATCGGCCGCGCCACGCCCGGCATGCTTCTGCCTTTCGTCAAGGATCCGCAGGACCAGGTCAGGCGGGTTACGGTGACCGGCGGGAACACGCTCGAGGGGGAGCTCAATGACGCTGGAAGCCCGCATCGCCCGTCTGGAGGCCACGGAGGCGGTCCGCCGCACGTTCAACCGGTACCTGTACTTCCTCGACGGCGGCAAGGTCGACGACCTGCTCGAGGTCTTCGCGCTCGACGCCACCATGGAAGCGATGAACTATCCGCCGGGCACCGGAGGAACGTTGTCCTTCGTGGGTCGCGACAAGATCGCCGAGATCTACCGGCCGTTGAAGCCCGGCGCGTTCCGGCACAACTCGACGAACACGTCGATCGCCGTGGCCGACGACGCCCGCACGGCCTCGCTGACGTCGTACTTCCTCACGGCGGCGCCGAACGCCATCCAGGGTGGGGTCTACGAAGGCACGATGCGGGCGACGACCGACGACCCCGCAGGTGTGTGGCAGATCGTCACCTGGCGCGTCTCGAGCCAGTGGGGCTGGAACGTGGCCGGCAACCCGGCCACCTACGCCGAGCCGCTGCCCGCGTTCACGTTGGGCGATGGGCGGCCGGCCGGGCTGTGACCACCACGCTCGACTGGTACGGGTGCGCCACGTTCCGCCTGCGCACCGCGGGGATGACGATCTTCCTCGACGCGTACATCGACCGGGCCGCCAACGCCCCCGGCACGGGGCTCACGGCCGACGACGTGACCGAGTGCGACTGGATCGTCGTCGGCCACTCCCACTTCGACCACCTCTACGGGGCCGAGCGCATCCTGGCCAACACCAACGCCACGCTCATCGCCGGCTACGAGAGCGTGCGCGTGATGGAGCAGGCCGGCGTGCCGCTCGACCGCATGATCTGCGTGGCCGGCGGCGAGACGGTCGACCTGGGCCACGGCGTGCGCGTGTCGGTGTACCCCAGCCAGCACAGCTGCGTGTGGTCGCACGCGCAGATGCACGGCGCCGACGAGGTGTGCCTGGGCGATCTCGGCGTGACGTGGCAGGAGCAGCGCGTCCGCATGCAGCAGCTGTCGGGTTACCTGGCCACCGGGCTCGGCCCCGAGGTCGGCGCCCACCTGCGCTCGTCGTCGGTGGGTCACAGCGCCCGGGGCGACGGCGGCGCGCTCGTGTTCCTGTTCGAGACGCCCGCGGGGTCGCTGCTGTACCAGGACACGTCGGGCCATTGGTCGGGGGTGCTCGGCATGCTGCGACCCGACGTGGCCATCCTGGCCGCGGCCGGGCGCGGGAACGTCGACGGCGAGCCGATCCAGGGTTCGCTCGCCGGCTTCGTCGGCCGCCAGGTCGAGCTGGTCCGGCCGCGACAGGTGATCCTGAGCCACCACGACAACTGGCTTCCCGGCTTCTCCGTCGAGACCGACGTGGCGCCGATCCGCGCCGAGATCGAGCGGGTCGCGCCGGGCACCGAACTGCGCGAGCTCGCCTACCTCGACGCCACGGTGCTGTTCGGCTGATCCGATCGGAGACTCGGCTAGGCACCCTGCCCTGCGGGGCGACGCAGCACTGCCCGCGCGGGTGACGTCGCGGCGGCGAGCACGAGCCCGGCCATCACCAGGTGGGCCCCCACCAGCAGGCCCCAGGCGCGTCGGGCGCCGTCGAGCAGCGC
>JANPGL010000229.1:0-3976 GCA_031423915.1 Actinomycetes bacterium
ATCGTTCGCCTCGTGAAGCGCGGCCGTGCCGTCAGTTCGGTGCCGTCCCCAGGCTGACACGAGCGGCACAGACGGTGCTCTGTTGCCTGAGCCTGCCACCTACGCGATCGCTGCCGCCCGTCTTCGATCCCGCATCACCATCCGGTCGGGCTCGTACTGCCGACGCCTTGCCTGACACGCGTATCGAATTGGGTCCTCGCTGCACCGTTGCTCTTCGGTGACGTGATGGCGCTCAGCCGGTCGTGGTGGCGAGTACGCCGGCGATGTCGACGTGGGGCAGACCGACGAGGGTGAGCGCCAGCCGGACGAGCTCGTGGTCTGGTTCGGGGCCGGCCTCGCCGTGGAGGCGAGCTCGCATCCACTGGAGGACCGCGCCGAGAAGGGCGTCGGTGGTGGCAGTGGGGGTGCGGTCGACGAAGCGCCCGGTGCTGATGCCGTCGTCGACGGCGCTTCGCACGGTGGCGTGCACCCGGGCGTGCAGGCGCGGGACGTTGGGCACGAGGGCGACGAACGCCCGGGCCGTGTTGGGGTCCGTGCGGGGGAGGTCGAGTAGCTGGCGGGTGCCGATGGCCACCCGTGCCGCCGGGTCGTGCTCGACGTGGTCGAGGAGATCACGGGCGATCTCGACGCCGGAGGCGAGTTCGTCGGTGACGGCATCGAGGAGGTGCTGGAGCGACGGGAAGTGGTTGTAGAACGTGCCGTTGGCGACCTGCGCCCGGCTCGCTACGTCGCCCACGGTCACACCGTCGGGCCCGTGTGCGGCGAGGGCGGCCATGCCGGCGGCCAGTAGCTGGCGCCGGGTGCGAGCCCGCTTGCGTGGGTATCCGGCCGCTTTCGCTGCCTCATCTTGGCTGGTGATCAGGTCCATCGGAACAACATCTTTGACGATTGCCTCCAAAATTGATCATATAGTTCAGAACGGGGCGCCGCAACGACGCTCGCTCCGCTGTTCCTTCGCCCACCGGGCCTGCCGCTTCCGCGGTCCGGACGACCGCCCATCGGAGCGCACGATGCCCCCCACCACCTCCCGTACGAACGGCAGCAGCCCAAACGTCCGATCGTCAGCGCGCCGAGCAGCCGGCTCCGCCCGGACCGGTCGCACCGCCAACCGTGCCTCGGCCGCTACGTCCGCCACCGCCGCCAAGTCCCCCCGCAGCCGGGCCACCGGCGATCGCGTCCTCACGGACGATGACATCGCCATCGTGGAGGCGACGATCGACGCCATCACGTCGGCATTGCCCGTCGGGCTGTCGCCGACGCAGGTGGTCGCCGCCGGCAACCGGCTGACACGCAGCGCAGTCACCCAGCCGCTCGCCGTCGCCCGCCGCGCCACCGGCCTGGGCCTCGATCTCGCCCGCATCGCCCTCGGAACCAGCCGCATCGAGGCCGACAGCCGCGACCGTCGATTCGCCGACGAGTGGTTCCGCACCCGCGCGGGTTACCGGCGGCTGGCTCAGACGCAGCTCGCCCTCGAGCGTTCGGTGGCGCGACTCATCGGGGAGCTGGACATGGACGACAAGAGCCGCCTCCGCTCCGAGCTGATCGCGGCGGTGGTGACGAGCACCGTGTCACCCACCAACACCCTGCTAGGCAACCCGGCGGCGCTCAAGGAAGCCGTGCGCACCCGCGGCCGCAGCCTGCGCAGCGGTCTGCGCCACGCCCTCCACGACCTCAAGACGAACGGCGGCATGCCGTCGATGGTCGACACCCGACCGTTCGTGCCCGGCGAGACCGTGGCGGCGACGCCCGGCGCCATCGTGTTCCGCAACCCGGTGCTCGAGCTCATCCAGTACCGGCCCAGCACCAAGCGGGTCCACGAGCGCCCCGTCCTGGTCGTACCGCCTCAGATCAACAGGTTCTACGTGCTGGACCTCGCGCCGGGCCGAAGCCTGGTGGAGCACCTGGTCGGCCAGGGCCAGCAGGTGTTCCTGGTGTCGTGGCGCAACCCGACCGCCAAGGAGCGGGACTGGAACCTCGACACCTACCTCGAGGCGCTGAAGGAGGCCAGCGACGCCGTGCTGGCCATCACCGGCTCGCGTGATCTCAACCTGCTCGGCGTGTGCGCCGGCGGGATCACCACCGCGGCGTGGCTGGGCCACCTGGCCGCGACGGGCGACGAGCGGGTCCATTCGGCCAGCTTCCTCGTCACCATCCTCGATTGGGACGTCCCCTCGACGGTTGGCTCCATCATCTCCGGTCCCGTGCTCGCGGCCGCCAAGCGGTCGAGCCAGTCCAAGGGAGTGCTCGAAGGCGACGCTCTTGGCAAGGTGTTCGCCTGGCTCCGGCCCAACGACCTGGTGTGGAACTACTGGGTCAACAACTACCTGCTCGGCCGCAACCCACCGGCCTTCGACGTGCTGGCCTGGAACGTCGACTCGACCAACCTGCCCGCCGAGTTGCACGCCGACTTCCTGCGCATGGCCGCCGACAACTCGCTCACCAAGCCGGGCGCCGTGACCGCGCTCGGCACGCCGGTCGATCTGTCGCAGATCACCTGCGACTCGTTCGTGGTCGGCGCGGTGACCGACCACATCACGCCATGGCAAGCCTGCTACGAGACAGTGAACCTGCTCGGCGGGCGATCGGAGTTCGTGCTCAGCTCGCAGGGTCACATCCAGGCGCTCGTCAACCCCTCGGGCAACCCGAAGGGCGAGTACCACACCAACCCTGAAGCCGTCGGCGTGGCCATGAGCGCGCAGGAATGGCACCGCGGCGCCACGGCCCACCAGGGCAGCTGGTGGGACCACTGGACCGCCTGGCTCGCACCCCGCAGCGGCCGGCGGGTGGCGGCGCCCGCCGCGCTCGGAAACGCCGTGTATCCGGTGCTCGTCGAGGCGCCCGGCACCTACGTCCGCGCGTGAACCCGCTACCGCAGCGACGGTCCGGCCCGGCGTCCTCCTCCAGCGGCCTGGCATGCTGAGCGACGTGACTGCCGACGCCGAGGTCCGCCTGCGATCGACGACCGTGCATGTGGGCCGCCAGCGGCTACGCGTGATGGTCGACCACCGGGGCGCGGGCCGGCCCCTGCTGCTGATCAACGGGATCGGCGCCACGGGCGACCTCTTCCGGACGTTCCGCAGTCACCTCGCCGATCGCGAGACGATCGCGTTCGACGCGCCCGGCGTGGGCGGCAGCCCGCACCAGCTGTATCCCCCGACCATGCGCCAGCTCGCTGGCGTGGTCGCCGGGCTGATCGACGAGCTCGGCCACGAGCAGGTCGACGTGCTCGGCCTGTCGTGGGGCGGCGCGCTCGCCCAGGAACTGGCCTGGCGTCATCGCCCCTCGGTCCGGCGTCTCGTACTGGCGGCCACCATGCCGGGTTGGACGTCGGTGCCCGGCCGCCCCGCCGCAGTGTCGATCCTCATGTCGCCCCTGCGCTACTACTCGCCCGACTACCTCGAACGAGTCGCGCCCACCCTGTACGGCGGCGCCATCCGCCAGCATCCCCGACTCATGCGCGAACACGCCCGTGTCCGCGCCGCGCAGCCACCGAGCCGCGTCGGCTACTACCACCAGATCGCGGCCCTCCGGCGATGGACCAGCCTGCCGTGGCTCCACCGGCTGCCGCACCGCACCCTCGTCCTGGCCGGCGATGACGACCCGATCATCCCGCTCGTCAACGCCCGCATCATGGCGTCGCGGCTGCAAGCCGGCCGACTCCAGGTGGTTCCCGGTGGTGGCCACCTGTTCGTGTTCACCCATGCCGCCGAGACGGCGGCCGACGTGCGCGACTTCCTCGACGCCACCTACTGACTCAGGGGCGCTCGACCCTCCTCCAGCGAGGCGGCACCCTGGCGGCAGCCAGGCGCTGCGTCAGCCGGAAGCGCGCTACTTCAAAGCAGTCGAACGACGAGCGTCAGACACCGTCACCCCACCTGATCACCGATCACCCGGTGCCGGCGCCACAAGCGCACCACTTCGCTCGACCACAATGATCGATCGACCCGCTCGGGATCCGGCGAGGTCATGCGCCTGC
>JANPGL010000230.1:0-7416 GCA_031423915.1 Actinomycetes bacterium
TGCGATGGGTTCTCGTCCACATGATCGAGGAGACAGCCCGGCACAACGGCCACCTCGACGTGCTCCGCGAGCTCACCGACGGCGCCACCGGCGAGTAGCCGCCGCGTTCCGAGCCCGCTCCGTCCCACCCGTGAGACCGACCGGGCCCAGAACGCCCGGGACCAGCCCAGCCCGGGACACCCACGCGTTCCGAGCCCGCTCCGTCCCACCGGTGAGACCGACCGGGCCCAGAAGCCCGGCCCGGCGTCAGTCGGCGCCGGGGCGCCGGATCTTTTCGCGCTTCGGGTCGCCCTTGTATCCGGGCGGATAGGTGCGGGCCAGCTCCTCCGCCGTGGGCGTGCGGGCGACGCGGGCCTCGGCGGGGAGCAGGTCGGTGATGGCCTGCATGATCCGCTTGGTGTCCTTGTCGGCGCTGCGGTAGGTCAACGGCACCGGCGCACCGACGCGCACGCGGACTCGCGGCGGGTTGGTGAGGTTGAGCACGTTCGGTAGCCGGGCACTGCGGGGCCACACCTTCTCGGTGCCCCACAGTCCGACCGGGATCACGGGCGCCTTCGACAGCGCCGCGAGGCGGGCCGCACCCCAGCGGCCCTTCAACACGGGGTCGAAGAACGCCGGCCCGCGCGGGATCGTGCCCTCGGGCATGATCGCCACGACCTGGCCACCGGCCAGGGCCTCGGCGGCGGCCTTCAACGGCTCGTCGCTCCCGGTCCCGCGGTCGACGCGGATGCCGCCCATGGCCTTGGCCATCTGCCCGATGATCGGCGCGTCGAACACCTCCTTCTTCCCGAGGAAGCGGACCGACCGGCCCGATCGGGCCACGAGCATGGCGATGGCGGTGACGTCGAAGTAGCTGCGGTGGTTACCGACCAGGATCGCCGGACCTTGCTTCGGGATGAGGTCGGCGCCCTTGATGTCCCACCGGGCGTACGGGAACAGCTCCGGGCGTACGAAGGCGAACGCCACCTTCTGGGGCTCGAGACCCACGATCGGCAGCTTCGGCACGCCGGGGGGCACGTCGAGGTGGAGCGTGGGCCACCGCCGGGCGGCGGCGAGCAGCACCATGCGCGGGTCCGGGTTCACGACCACGGGGTGACCGACCGCCATGAGGAGCGGCGCGTCGTAGAAGCTGTCCGAGTAGAACCAGCTGGCGCGCAGGTCGACATCGTGCGCGCCGGCCCACTGGCGCACTGCGGCGAGCTTGCCGGCCGACCACACGAACGAGCCGTCGAGCGTGCCGTCGTACGAGCCGTCGACCGAGACCCCGTACCGGGTGGCCACGACGGCGTCGAAGCCGAGCATCTCGGCCAGCGGTGCGACGAGGTCGTGAGGCGTGGTGGTGGCCAGCACGAGGGCCCGGCCGGCGGCGCGGTGCTCGTCGAACAGCGCGTGCGCGTACGGCTGGATGCGCCGGGCCAGCACCGGCGCGGCCTTGACGGCGGCGGCCCGCACGGCGGCCTGCGAGCGACCTTTGGCCAGCGACGCGGCCTGGCGGGCGAGCGCCATCGACGGCAGCGTCTCGCCGACGATGTCGAAGAACTTGAAGAGGACCTGCTCGCCGGGAAGCTTGCGCCCCTGCAGGAGGCCGGCCTCGCGCATCGCCTCGGAGAACACCGGCCCGGAGCTGCCGGCGAGAAGGGTGCGGTCGAGGTCGAAGATGGCGGCGGTGGTGCCCACACGCCAACGGTAGTGCGCTCGTGGACGCCACCCGGCGGCGAGGTCATGTGCGCAGGCGAAAACGGGAAACGCCCCGCTGGGGAGCGGGGCGTCTCAACCTACCGGCCGAGTTGGGGGTCTCGTTTCCGGCGTTGTTGTCGTTGCGGGGTCATTTGGGGGGAACCACCGCACCGATCTGTTAGTGAAAGCATGCACGAGCCCCCGGCATCTTTCAAGATCAGCTCAGCGATATCTGCTATCACTGATGGAGATGGATCTTCGACAGCTCTCAGCGCTCACCGCCATCGCCGACCACGGCTCGTTCTCGAGCGCGGCGAAGGCCCTCTACACGGTGCAGTCGAACGTATCGGCCCACATCGCACGCCTCGAGCGCGAGCTCGGGACCACGCTCGTCGATCGCCAGCGTGGCGCCCTGACCACCGAGGGTTCCATGGTGGTGGCCCGCGCCCGCCGCATCAACAGCGAGATGGAGGCCATCTACGCCGACCTCCACTCGCTCGACAGCGAGGTGACCGGTGAAGCCCGGCTCGGCGTCATCGGCACGACCGCCCGTTGGCTCATGCCGCAGGCGCTCAACGCGCTCCGGGCCCAACATCCGCGGGTGCGGGTGGTCGCCGTCGAGGGTACGACCAGCTCATTGGTGCCTCAGCTGACGGGCGGCCTCGTAGACCTGGCCATCCTCAACCTCCCGATCGACGATCCCGACGTGGCTACCGCTCCCCTGTTCGCCGAGGACCTCATCGTGCTGGCCCACGGCGATCACCCACTGGCCCGCTACGACGAGGTGCCGATCACCGAGCTGGCCCACCACGAGCTGCTCCTGAGCCCGCCCGGCACCCCGCTGCGAGACGAGCTCGACGAGGTGGCCAGCCGCCACGGCGTGAAGCTCCGCCCGCTCGCCGAGATCGACGGGGTCCGACTGATGACGTCGCTCACGATGGAGGGATTCGGCGCCACGATCATCCCGGCCACCGCCGTGCCGGGCTGGGTGAAGGGCAACTTCAAGCGCGTCCGCGTACCCGGGCTCCCCCGGCGCCTGGTCGGCATCGCCCGGCGTCGCCGCACCGTGCCGTCGGCTCCGGCCCGGGCGGTGGCCGACGTCGTGACCGAGGTCGTGCTCACCAAGGGCGAACGACAGCTCGGCGTCGAGGTCACGGCGCGGGCCGACACCGCCGCAACCTTCTAGTCTCGACCGCCATGAGCACCGCTGCGCCGAACGCCCGCGTGCGCCTGCGCGCCAAGGCCCCCGGAGGCGCGGTGGCCGGGCTCACGGACATGGGCGGTCAGCCGGTCATCCGCGTCGATCTCAACTCGCAGGAGCGCCGGGGCGCCATCTCGTCGTCGGCGAGCGAGACGCTGGCCGAGGCCGCCCGCGCCGCGCTCGACACCGGCATCCCGCTGGTGATCTTCGTCGCGTCGAGCGGACCCGACATGAGCGAGGGGCTCTCGGCGCTGCACGGGTGGGGCCTGGCGGCACGGGCCATCGCCGCGTGCTCTGGCGTCGTACCCGTGCTCATGGCCGTGACCGGTCCCGCCGTCGCCGGCCCGGCCCTGCTGATCGGACTGGCCGACCACGTCGTGATGACGCAGGAGTCGTACGCGTTCGTCTCCGGGCCCGTCATGGTGGCCGAGTTCACCGGCGTGGTCGTCGACACCGACGAGCTCGGGGGTGCCGCCGCCCACGCCCGTCAGTCCGGCGCCGCCAGCCTGGTCGTGCCCGACGCCGAGGCCGCGGAGGTCGCCATCGAGGAACTGCTCGGCTACCTGCCGCCGAACACCGACACCGAACCGGCGCGCCGCCCGAGCGAGGACCCGACGGACCGCCGGCTCGACGAGGTGGCCGACCTGCTGCCCACCCAGACCACGGGCAGCTACGACATCCGCCACGTCATGGAGCTCCTCGTCGACGACGCCGAGGTGCTCGAGGTGCGGGGCCGCTGGGCCCCCAACGTGGTCACGGCGTTCGGGGCGATCGGTGGGCGCCCCGTCGGCCTCGTCGGCAACCAGCCGCTGGCCATCGCGGGCACCCTCGACATCCCGTCGTCGCAGAAGGCGGCCCGGTTCGTGGCGTTCTGCGACGCCTTCAACCTGCCGATCGTCACCCTGGTCGACACCCCGGGCTTCTACCCGGGCAAGGACCTGGAGTGGCGCGGGATGATCCGGCACGGGGCCCAGCTGGTGTTCGCCTACGCCCGGGCCAGCGTGCCCCGGGTCGGCGTCATCCTGCGCAAGAGCTACGGCGGGGCCTACATCGTGATGGACTCCAAGCGGATGGGCAACGACATCTGCCTGGCCTGGCCGACCGCAGAGCTCGCCGTCATGGGCGCCGGCCAAGCCTCGGCCATCCTGATGCGCCGGGCCACGCCCGAGGAGAAGACGGCCTTCGAGGACGACTACAGCGCCCGGCTGCTCAACCCCTACGTGGCGGCCGAGCGGGGATACGTGGATGCCGTCATCGACCCTGCCAGCACCCGGGCCGCCGTGGCCGACGCCATCGAGATGCTGTCGGCCAAGCGGGAGGTCCTCGTGGCCCGCAAGCACGACAACACCCCGCTCTAGTCACCCGGGGGCGCTGGCCGTGCCGAAACGGGGGCGGCTGATCTATCCTGCGCCGCGCACAACCAAGGGGAAGGTGAGCCACCGTGGCCGACACGATCACGATCATCGACGACCGGACGGGCAAGAAGGTGACGGTCGCGTTGACCGACGGCACGTTCCCGTCGAGTGCGCTGCGGGAGCTCGACGGCGACCTGCGCGTCTACGACCCGGCCTACCTGTCGACGGCGGCGTGCAAGAGCGCCATCACCTACCTCGACGGCGACGCCGGCATCCTGCGCTACCGGGGTTACCCGATCGAGCAGCTGGCCGAGCACTCGAGCTACATCGAGGTGGCCTACCTCCTCCTGAACGGCGAGCTGCCGAACGCGGCCCAGCTCGAGGCGTGGAACTACGAGGTGACCCACCACACGTTCCTCCACGAGGCGATGCGCAAGCGGTTCATGGAGGGCTTCCACTACGACGCCCACCCGATGGGGATGTTCGTGTCCGGCCTGGCCGCCATGAGCACCTTCTACCCGGACGCCAAGGACATCTTCGACGCCGACGTACGCCGCAAGCAGATCCTGCGGCTCATCGCCAAGGCGCCGACGCTGGCGGCCTACTGCCACCGGTCGGCCATCGGCATGCCGTCGGTCTACCCGGACAACTCGCTCAGCTACACCGAGAACTTCCTCAACATGCTCTTCCGTGTGGGCGACGACTACGAGGTCGACCCCGTGCTGGCCCGGGCGCTCGACGTGCTGTTCATCCTGCACGCCGATCATGAGCAGAACTGCGGCACCACCGCCATGCGCGTCGTCGGCTCGTCGCAGGCCGACCCGTACATCGCCGCATCGGCCGCAGCCTCGGCGCTCTATGGCCCGCTGCACGGTGGCGCCAACGAGGCGGTCGTACGCATGCTCACCGAGATCGGTCACATCGACAACGTGCCGGGCTTCATCCAGGAGGTGAAGGAGGGCAAGGGCACCAAGCTCATGGGCTTCGGTCACCGGGTGTACAAGAACTACGACCCGCGCGCCCGCATCATCAAGCAGACCGCCGACCAGGTGTTCGAGGTCACGGGCAAGAACCCGCTGCTCGACATCGCCCTCAAGCTCGAGGAGGTCGCCCTCAGCGACGACTACTTCACGAGCCGCAAGCTGTACCCGAACGTCGACTTCTACTCGGGCCTCATCTACCAGGCCATGGGCTTCCCGATGGACATGTTCACCGTGCTGTTCGCCATCCCCCGCACCGTCGGCTGGCTGACGCACTGGGAGGAGCTGCTCCTCGACAAGGACCAGAAGATCTCCCGGCCCCGCCAGCAGTACGTCGGCGTCGACGAGCGGTCCTACGTGCCCATGGCCAAGCGCTGTGCTGATCCTCTCGGCACTGCCGCCGCTGGGTTTGCTACACCCGGGGGCGTGAGCCACCCCATCAGCGTCGTCGACGCCTTCACCGACCGGCCGTTCGCCGGCAACCCTGCGGCCGTCTGCCTGCTCGACGCGTTCTGGGACGACGAGCGCCTGGCCGCCGTCGCCCGTGAGATGAACCTGTCGGAGACGGCGTACGCCGTGAAGCGTGCCGACGGCGACCACGACCTGCGCTGGTTCACCCCGGGCGCCGAGGTCGACCTCTGCGGCCACGCCACGCTGGCGACCGCCCACGTGCTCGGCCTTCCGTCGGTGCGGTTCCACACGCGCTCGGGTGTGCTCACCGCTGCGGTGCGCGCCGACGGCCTGGTCGACCTCGACTTCCCGGCTCTGGCGACCGTGCCGGCGGACGACGTGGATCTCGACGCGTTGACCGCCGCGCTCGGCGACGTGCGGCCGGTGGGGGTGTGGCGCAGCCGGTTCGACCTGCTGGTCGAGGTAGCCGACGCCGCCGCGGTGCGGACGCTGGCGCCAAGGATGGACGCCCTGCTGGCCTTCGGCGCCCGCGGCTACATCGTCACCGCCGCCGGCGACGGCCCGGGCATCGACGTGGTGAGCCGGTTCTTCGCGCCCGCCGTCGGCGTGCCCGAGGACCCGGTGACCGGCTCGGCCCACTGCGTCCTGGCCCCGTTCTGGTCGGCACGGCTCCGGCGCGACGAGCTCGTGTGCGAGCAGGCGTCGGGGCGCGGCGGGAGGTTGAGCACCCGGCTGGCCGGGGACCGGGTGGTCCTCAGCGGCCGGGCGGTCACCACCTGGCGAGGAGAGCTGCTGGTGTGAGCGTTCAGCCGACAGACGGGAACCAGCCGGCCAGATCCACCACCAGGTCGACCGGCGCGTTCGCGTAGAAGCACACCGTGCCCGACGGCGACACCGGGGCGAGCACGGCGCCGGCCACCGTGCCACCGGCCGCCACGTTGACGTTCGACGTCACCGGTCGCTCGCCGCACGGGTACACGGTCACGAACGCGTCGGCCGTGGCCTCCACGGCGGTCACGTTCAGGGCGACCGAACCGACGCCGTCCGCCGGCACGCCGGCCACACCGTTCACCACCGCGACCACCCCGTGGTCGGGACCGACCCGGACGCGCTCCACGTCCCAGTGCGCGTTGGGCGACTGGCCCGGCCTGGTATCGAACAGGCGGACCGGTCCCACCGCCCCGAAGGAACTCGAGGGGAACCAGCCCGCCAGGTCGACCACGACATCGGTCGCCGCCGAGGCGTAGACGCACACCCGGCCATCGGCCGAGACGGGAACGACGACCGCGTTGGCGACGACGGCACCGGGCACCAGGTTGAGGCCCGACACCAGCGGCCGCCAGCCGCACGGGTACGCGGCGACGAACCCGCCGGTGGTGGCGCCGACGGCGGTCACGTTGAGGGCGACCGCCCCGACGCCCCGAGCGGGGACGACCCCACCCAGGTCGGCGAGGCGCACCTCGAGCTCCTGCGATCCCCCGACGCGTCCCCCGCCCCCGGGCAGGAGTGCGGCGGGTGACTCGCCGGGCCGCGTATCGACGAGGCGCACGGGCCCGGCCGCGACGAGGCCGGTGGCCGGTAGCCACCCGGCGAGATCGACCACGAGGTCCGTCGACACCGAGGCGAAGAAGCACACCGAACCGACGTCCGACACGGATGCCAGCACCGCGTTGGCCACCGTGGCGCCGCGCCGGACGTTGAGGTTCGACACGAGCGGCCGTTCGGTGTGCTTCTTCGCCTCGGTGTCGACGGACCTCGTGGTCGATCTCGCCGGGTGGCTACCGGCCACCGG
>JANPGL010000231.1:0-3275 GCA_031423915.1 Actinomycetes bacterium
CACGGAGTCGAGCCGTCGCGCTTCGCGCCCCACGACGAGCGCCCCGATCGCGAACACGATCAACGCAGCGACGACGAGCAGGACGACGGCGAGCACGGCCCCACCCTACGCGCCGGGCCGCCCGTGACCCCGGCCCGAAAACGGCCGAGGGGCGACCGGCGCACGCCGGTGGCCCCTCGCGGGTTCCGAATGTCGAACCGGTCAGATGCCGATGCGCTGGGCGAGGAGCTCGCGGTGGTAGCTCGGGTCGCCGAACAGCAGCTCGGACGACTTCGCACGCTTGAAGTACAGGTGCGCCGGGTGCTCCCAGGTGAAGCCGATGCCGCCGTGGATCTGGATGTTCTCGGCGGTCGCGTGGAAGTACGCCTCGGAACAATACGCCTTGGCCAGCGAGGCCACCGACGGCAGCTCGTCGTTCATCTCGGCCGCGCACCACATGGCGTAGTACGCCGCCGACTTGGCCGACTCGACCTCGAGCAGCATGTCGGCGCACTTGTGCTTGATGGCCTGGAACGAGCCGATCGGACGACCGAACTGGACGCGGACCTTGGCGTACTCGACGGCCATGTCGAGCACCTTCTGGGCGCCACCGACCTGCTCGGCGGCGAGCGCCACGGCAGCGAGGTCGAGCACCTTGCTGAGCACGGCCCAGCCGCCGCCGTCGGCCCCGATGAGCTTGGCCGGCGTGTTCGAGAACTCGAGCTTCGACTGCTTGCGGGTCTGGTCCATGGTCGACAGCGCCGTGCGGGTGAGGCCGGCGGCGCCACCGTCGACGGCGAACAGGCTGACGCCCTTGCCGGTGCGGGCGGCTACGAGGATCAGCGAGGCGGTGTTGCCGTCGAGCACGAAGCTCTTGGTGCCGGTGAGCGTCCACGAGTCGCCCGAGCCGGTGGCGGGCATGGTGATGCCGGCCTCGTCCCACTTGCCCGAGGGCTCGGTGAAGGCGAGCGTGGCGATGGTCTCGCCCGAGGCGATGCCCGGCAGGTAGGCCTTCTTGGCGGCCTCGTCACCCGACTGGAGCAGCGTGTTGGCGGCGAGCGCCACCGTCGAGAAGAAGGGGGCGCACAGCAGCGAGCGGCCCATCTCCTCGAGCACGACGCCGAGCTCGACGTAGCTGTAGCCCGACCCGCCGAACTCCTCGGGGATGATCAGGCCCTGCAGGCCCATCTCGGCGCCCATCTGGTTCCACACCGCGGCGTCGTAGCCCTCGGCGGTCTCCATCTGCTTGCGGACCTCGGTCTCGGGGCTCTTGGCGTCGAGGAACGAGCGGACGGTCTTGCGGAGCTCTTCCTGCTCCTCGGAAAAGGCGAAGTTCATGCGGGGCAGTCTGGTGCGGCGCCGACCCGCTGCCAAACCCGAATGCGTACACACGCGTACACTGCGGTGATGGACCGGCTGGGCATCCGAGAGCTGCGGGCGAACCTGGCGGCCATCGTCGACCGGGCGGCCGACGGCGAGCGCGTCGTGATCACCGTGAACGGCAGACCGGTGGCGCAGCTCGGCCCGCTCGACCCGGGTGCCGGCGAGCTCACGCTGGAAGACCTGGCAGCGCGAGGCCTGCTGGTGCTCCCCCGCCGGCCCGACCGGCCCGACCCGGCCGCCAACGTGGAGCCCTGGGCCGGCGTGCGGCTCGACCGGCTGCTGGCCGAGGTGCGCGGGCGATGACCCTGGCCCTCGACACCAGTGCGCTGCTCGCCCGCTACCTGGCCGGTCCCGAGCGCCAGGTGGTCGTCACGGCCATGCAGGCCGACCCCGCATGGTGCGCGTCGGCCGTGGCGCTCACCGAAGCGCTGATGCTGGCCGACCGCGTGGGACGCGACCCGTTGTCGGCCGACGAGCTGCGCCGCTCCCTGCGCGACGACTGGGAGCGGATCGGGGTCGTCCCGGTCGACGAGCGGTGCCTGGCCCGCGCCGCGGAGCTCGGCCGTTCGCACCCGCTGCGGACCGTCGACGCGCTGCACCTCGCCGCCGCCGACCGTCTGCCGCGGCCCCTGTCGTTCTGCACGTTCGACCCGAACCAGATCCCGGTGGCGCTGGCGCTCGGCTTCGACGTGATCTCGAGCTGAGGCCCGACGCGACGAAGGCCCGCCCCCTCGCTCGGGGGCGGGCCCGTCATGATCGGAGCTGCCGGTCAGCGACCGAGGCGGCGGACGTAGCTCGACACCAGCGGCGTGCCGATGCCCGTCACGTCGTCGTAGCCCCGGCGGGTGCCCAGCGACTGCGTCTGGTTCAGCAGCCGCAGCGACGTGCGCAGGCCGTCGCTGTCGTCGACCCCGTTGACGAAGTCGACACGCACGACCGATAGCGTGCTGGCCGGGTCGACCACGTCTCGGACGGCGTCGCTGCCGGCGAGCCGGTAGAGCGCCGGGTTGGCGAACCCGTGGGGCTTGCCGGAGGCCTGATCGGCCAGCGCCTGGATCCCGGCGAGGACGGGCGACGACAGGCTCGTGCCCCCGATGCGGTACTCGCCGTAGCGCACCGAACCGTCGGGGAACGTCTGAGTCTGGCCGACGAGGAAGCCGGTCTGCGGATCGCCGATGGCGGCCACGTCCGGCACGACGCGACCCTTGCGGCCCGTGCCGAAGTAGTCGGCCAGACGGTTCGGCACGACGCCGCGCTGGTAGGCGGGCTGCGGCACGACTCGGCTGGTGCCACCGCCGGCACCGTACAGGTGGGTGCCGGGCAGGCCCGGCCAGGCGCCGTCGGTCAGGATCGAGCGCGTCGTCCCCCACCCGGTCTCGAAGAGGTAGTCGTTTCGGGCGCCGATGCCGATGCTCGTACCACCGACGGCCGTCACCCACGGCGAGACCGCCGGGAAGTCGGGCTGGCGATCACCGATGGTGTCGACCTCGTCGCCCGAGTCGCCGCTCGAGTAGAAGACGCCGATGCCCTCGAGGGCGGCCTGCACGAACACGTTGTCGTAGGCGGTGGCCAGCACCGGCGACACCTCCTCACCGAGACCGCCCCAGGAGTTGGTGATGATGTCGGCCCAGCGCGGGTCGACGATGTCGTTGAGCGCGTTCAGCAGGTCGCTGTCCTCGCAGCTCGACGCGCCCACGTAGAGGACGTTGGCGTCGGGAGCCATGGCGTGCACGGCCTCGACGTCCAGCGTCTCCTCGCCGTACCAGCCCTGCTCGCCGCACAGGTCGCCGCCGAACGCCGGGTCGTCGTAGCCCTGGCGAAGCGTCTTCGGCACCACCTGGCGGAACTGCCCCTGCTTCCACGCCGGCGAACCGTTGCGGGCCGCGTAGGTCGTGATGTCCTGCACGATGGTC
>JANPGL010000232.1:0-12425 GCA_031423915.1 Actinomycetes bacterium
AGTTGGCCGCGAACTCGTAGGACACGCGCACGCCCTCCTCGAGCGTCTCGGGCCGGAACCCACCCGTGCGCTCGTCGAAGTCGCCCAGCCAGTCGCCCAGCGGGCCGGCGTCGGGGTCCGGGTGGACGAACACCATGCCCATCGACTCGCCGAGCGACGCCGGCAGGAGACCCCAGTCGCCGAGGTCCATGCCGTTGAAGCGGTCGAGCTGAGGCACGCGTCGCAGCGCGCCGTCGAGCCCGTAGTTCCAGTGGTGGTACAGGCAGCTGATGCCCGAGCGCACGTTGCCCGAGCCTTCGAGCATCACCATGCCCCGGTGGCGGCAGAGGTTGTGGAACGCTCGCAGCCGGCCGTCGAGCGCGCGCACGACGATGATCGGGTGGGTCCCGACCTGGACGGCGAGGTAGTCGCCGACGGCGGCCACGTCATCGGCCATGGCCACGAACGCCCAGCACCGGTCGAACAGCTCGCGCTGCTCACGGGCGAACCACTCCTCGGACGTGTACGCCTCCGGGGGCAGGAGGTAGCCCTCCAGATCGTCCGACGAGTCGGCGACTTCGAGCTGGGTCATGAGAGGCGACCTCCGTGGGCTGGCGGTTCGACGACGTGGCACGACAGTTGGCGACCGCTCGGCAGGTCGCGCAGCGCCGGTGACTCGACGCGGCACCGATCGACGACCAGGGGGCAACGGGCGGCGAACGGGCAGCCGACGATCTCCGCGTGCAACGAGGGAGGCTCGCCCGTCAGCGTCGGCGCCAGGCGGCCCGGTTCGGTGGTCGGGTTGGCGGCGATGAGCCCGCGCGTGTACGGGTGCAGGGGTTCCGCGAACAGCTGGTCGGCCGGCGCCTGCTCGACGATGCGCCCGAGGTACATCACGGCGACCGTCTCGGCGATGCGGCGCGCCGCCGACAGGTCGTGGGTCACGACCATGAGCGCCACACCCAGCTGCTCCCTCAGCTCCTCGAGCAGATCGAGCACACGCACCACCAGCGAGGCGTCGAGGGCCGACACCGGCTCGTCGCAGATCAGCAGCGACGGGCCCGACGCCAGCGCCCGGGCGATGACGGCGCGCTGTCGCTGACCACCCGACAGCTCCCGAGGACGCGCCCGGCCGGCGCGCTGGTCGAGACCGACGCGGGTCAGCATGTCGAACGCCCGGTCGCGCCGCTCGCCCCGGGGCACGCCCCGCTGACGGAAGCGCTCCTCGACCTGGGCGACCACGGTCATCCACGGCGTCAACGAGGTCGACGCGTCCTGGAAGATCAGCTGTGGCGGCGCCGCTCCCTCGGCCCAGGCGACGCTGCCGGCGTTCGGCTTCGACAGCCCGGCGGCCATGCGCAGCGTCGTCGTCTTTCCGCAACCACTCTCTCCGACGAGCGCCAGGGCGCCCTGGGCGGGAACCGTGAGGCTGACCTCGTTGACGACCTTCAGCTGGAGGTGGGCCAGCCTCAACCGACCGGACCCCGGGCCGGGGAACGACTTGCTGACCCGGTCGAGCACCAGCGCATGTGGGGCATCGGGTGCCGCCGTGGTGACGACGGCGCGCGCCGGCGCCCGCTCGGTGACCGTCTCGTCGATGTCGCGGTTCCGGTGGAAGCACGCCACCACGCCGCGGCCGTCGGGTCGGGTGTCGAGGGACGGTGCCGCTTCCGTGCACGCGTCGGTGGCGCTGGCGCAGCGCGGCGCGAACGCACAGCCCGGCAGCGGCCGCATCGGGTTGGGCGGGTCGCCGGGCAGGGGGTTGCCGACCGAACGGCTGCCGTCCATGGCGAGGCGCGCCGCCAGCAGCGCCCGGGTGTACGGGTGCGACGGTCGGGCCAGCACGTCCGCGGCCGGACCGAGCTCGCAGATGCGCCCCGCATAGAGCACGGCGATGCGGTCGGCGATCGATGCCGCCACCCCGAGATCGTGGGTGACGAGGAGGACCGCACACCCGTGCTCGCGCCGGATGCGGTCGAACAGGAGCACGATCTGGGCCTGGACGCTCACGTCGAGCGCCGTCGTCGGCTCGTCGGCGATCACGAGGCGCGGTGCGCCGTCGTCGTCGTGGGCCACGTCGATGGCGGCGTCCGCAGGCAGTCCGTCCGGGGTCGCGCCGAGCCGCCCGTCGCCACCGAGGGCCATGGCGATCATGACCCGCTGGCGCAGCCCTCCCGAGAGCTGGTGGGGGAACTGCCGGACGCGGCGCTCGGGGTCGGGCACCCCGGCCTCGGTCAGCAGGCGCAGCGCCCGGGGCGTGCCGTCGGTTCGTTCCACCAGCTGCCGGCCGATGCGCAGGGGGGGGTTGAGCGACGTCAGCGGGTCCTGGAACACCGCGCCGAGCAGGTGCTTGCGGACCCGTCGCAGCTCCTTGTCGGACGAACCGACCATGTCGTGGCCCATCACGGTGACGCGCCCGGTCACCTCGGGTCGGGCCGAGTCGGGCAGCAGACCGAGCAACGACGAGCCCAGGACGCTCTTGCCCGAGCCCGACTCACCGACGAGCGCCACGATCTCGCCCGGGGCGATGTCGAGGGTGACGCCCCGCAGGGCCCGCACGGCACCGTCGCGGGCATGGAGGGTCACCGTCAGGTCTTGGACGCTCGCCACGGGCTGCGGGCCGCCGGGCTGGGCGGCTCGGTCGGTGGCATCGTCCACCGACCGATCGGTCGAGTCGACGGCCGTGGCTCCGGGTCGGGTCAGGGGCGTGCTCATCGGGCCTCGCTCGTCTGCAGACGGGGGTCGGCGATCACCTGGGCGATGTCGACGATGGCGTTGATCACGACGTAGGCCGTGCCCATCACCAGGACGATCCCGATCACGGCGGGGAAGTCGGCGTTCTGGATGGCCTGGGTCGTGTACAGCCCGAGTCCCGGCCAGGCGAAGACCAGCTCCACCACCACGACACCCGACAGCAGCAGGCCGAGTTGGAGTCCCGTCATCGACAGCGTCGGCCCCAGGGCGTTGCGGAGCGCGTGCCGGGTGAGCACGGCCCGCCGGCTCAGCCCCTTCGAACGGGCCGTGCGCGTGTGGTCCTGGCGCAGCACGTCGAGCAGCGAACCGCGCAGGACCCGTCCGATGGCCACCGCCGGGCCGATGGCCAGGCACAGCGCCGGCAGCACGAGGTGTTCGACCGCATCCCAGAACGCCTTGAGGTCGCCGGCGAGCAAGGTGTCGACGAGCACGAACCGGGTGCGTTCGGGAGGAGCGAGCGATCGGGTGATGCGGCCCGACGAGGGCAGCCACCCGAGGCGACGGTAGAAGAGGAGGATGGCGAGCAGGGCCAGGCAGAACGTGGGCGCCGAGGCGAACGCCAGCATGGCCAGGCGCGTGATCGAGGCGAGCTTGCCGCCGCGCGCCGACACGATGCCGAGTCCCACGCCACCGATGCCGGCCAGCACGGCCGCCGCCAGCGCCAACTCAGCGGTGGCCGGCAGGAACTTGCCGATGTCGGTGGTCACCGGCCGGCGGGTGCGCAGCGAGTCGCCGAGGTCCAGCGTCACGACGTCGCCGACGAAGGTCACGTACTGCACCACGATCGGCTTGTCGTAGCCGAGCTCCGCCCGCTTGGCCTTGACCTGCGCCTCGGTGGCGCGAGCGCCGATCGAGGCGCGCACCGGGTCGGCCGGCAGCACCGCCTTGATCACGAACACGGCGAGGGTCAACGCGGCGAGCACCCCCAGCAAGCCGGCGAGCCGCCCGAAGAGCTGTCTGGTCATCAGGCCTCCGCCAGGTCACGTACGGCGTCGCCGGCCACGTTGGCCACGAACACCAGCAGGAACACGCCGAGCGCCGGCATGAGCGGCACCCACCACTTCGTGAGCAGGTACGTCAGGCCGCGTGCGCTCATCGCCCCCAGCTCCGCGGCGGGCGCCGGCGAGCCGAGACCGAGGAACGACAGGCCCGCCAGCGTCAGGATCAGGGCGCCGATGTCGAGCGACGCGGTGACCAGCACCGGGCCGATCGTGCCCGGCAGCACGTGCCGCGTCGCCAGGCGCACGCGACCGACGCCACCCATGCGGGCCGCCTCGACGTGCGGTCGGCTCATGATCGACCGGACCTCGCCGCGCACGATGCGGGCGTAGAACGGCCACCACACGATCATCACCGCGAACAGCGTGTTGCGCAGCGAGGCGCCGAGCGCCGACACCACGGCCAGCGCCAGCAGCGGGCCCGGCAGGGCCAGGAAGACGTCGGTGATCCGCATGAGCAGCGCGTCCACCCACTTGCCGGACATGCCGGCCGCCAGCCCCACGACGCCGCCGATGAGGATGCCCGAGGCGATCACGAGGAAGGCGGCGAACCAGGTGACCCGCATGCCGTACAGCACTCGCGACAGCACGTCACGGCTCTGCTCGTCGGTGCCGAGCAGGAAGCCGCCTTTCCCCGGGGGCGTCAGCGTGGCCCCCACGTTGTCGAGCGACGCGTGCGGCGCCACCAGCGGCACGACGAGCAGCAGCAGCGTGATGGCCACGATGAGCGCCAGGCCCACCTGGTCGATGCGGCCGAGCCGCCCCAGCCGGTGGAAGGCCCGGCGGGGCGCCTCGCGCCGGCCCAGGGACCAGCGGCGGGGCACCCCACTCTCGGGAAGTCGGAGCTCGATGGCCATGCCGTTCGTCAGGGCCCCGTGACGGCGCTGACGTTGAGCGACAGTGGCGCCGCCGCTGTCGAGCCGAAGCCCGTGAGGCCCTTGCGCACCAGGTAGACCGCCTTGACGTCGGCCAACGTGATGAACGTGGCATCGTCGAACAACAGGTCGGAGGCCTTGGCGTAGTGGCCCTGCATCTTCGCCGTGTCGATCTCGGCGAGGCCCAGGTCCATCTCGGCGTCGGCCGTCTCCACGCCGCCCTTCAGGTAGTTGAGGAAGCCACCGGTCGAGTAGAAGATCCGGGCCCAGGTGTCGGGATGGGAGGCGTCGGGGTTCGCCGTCTCGAGCAGCAGGTTGGGCGCCACGTCGGGCGTGTTGCGCAGGTCGAACACGACCGCCGTCGGGATCGGCTTCACCGAGACGGTGAGGCCGGCGTCCTTGAGCTGGGCGGAGATGGCCTCGGCCAGCCGGGCGTCGTTCACGTTGAACTGCCCGTACCCGAGCTCCAACGTCTTCTGGTCGGCGGGGAGCTTGTCGACCAGTGCCTTCAGCTTGCTGATGTCGAACGTGTACGCATCCTTGGCCGTGCCCTCGGGGAGCATGCCGGCGGGCAGCATCTGGGTGGACACCTTGGCGATGTCGCCGAACACCTGCGGGACGAGCTTGTCCCGATCGATCGCCTGGCGCAGCGCCTGGCGGAGCGCTTTGTCGCTGAACGGGGGCTTGTTCGGGTTGACCTTCAACTGCGTCTTCTGGAACGCCGGGTACGTCTGGACCTCGAAGCCCGCCTTGCCCTTGAACTGCTCGATGGTGGCGAGCGGCGGCCCGTGCAGGAAGTCGAGGTCGCCGCCCTCGAGCTGCAGGGTCTGCGTGGATGCGTCGGGCACGATGGTGATCTCGAGCGTGCCGACCGTCGGCTTCGTGCCCCAGTAGGCGGGCACGGCCTTGAGCACGTACCGCTGGCCCAGCGTGAACTCGCTGATGGCGTACGGCCCGGTGCCGGCCGAGTGCGTGCGCACCCAGTCCTGACCGGCGTCACCGGCCTTCTCGTTGGCGTTGATGAGCGCGGGGCTCACCATCTTCGGCCCGTACGGGCAGGCCAGGTAGTCGAGGAAGGCCGACACCGGCTTCTTCAGCTTCACCACGAAGGTGGAGGCGTCGGGGGTCTCCATCGTGTCGAGGTCGGCGAACATGTAGGCCGGCGCGTTGTCGACCTTGAGGCGGCGCTCGAAGCTGAACTTCGCGGCGGCCGAGTCGAACGGTGTGCCGTCGACGAACTTGACGCCCTGACGAAGCTTGAACGTGTACGTGAGGCCGTCGGGCGACACCGTGTAGCTCTCGGCCAGGAGGCCCTCGATGTCGGTCGTGCCGCCGAGCTTGTAGCGCAGCAGTCCCTCGTACGTGCTCTGGACCACCTGGTTGCCCTCGACCTCGTAGAAGATGTCGGGATCGGGCACCTGCATGTCGTTGTAGAACGCGGTGCGCAGGGTCTCGATGGCCTTGCCGCCGCCCACCGGCGCCGTGGCGCCCGCGGCCGTGGTGGGCGCGCTCTCGGTGTTGGTGGACGAGCCACCGCAGGCCGTGGCAGCGAGGCCGACGACGGCGAGGGTGGCCAGGAACAGCCGGGTTCGGCGAATCATGCAGGGTCCTCCAGGGACACGGGGTGACGATGGTCGGGTGGGACGGGGGGTGAGCGGTGACGACCGGGACACGAGCACTAGACGGCGACCGCCTCGGGTCGCATCGCCGGCGCGGCGAAGGCGGCGAACGCCGCCACCACCTCGTCGCTGGTGCGGTGAGCACCGTGCTGCAGGTATTCCATTGCCGCCAGCGAGGCCCGATGCGCCTCGATCGACGAACCGGCGACGGCGTCGGTGACGACGCGCATCACGTAGTCGTGCTGGTGGCCATCGGCGAACGTGTAGTGGACGCACACGTCGGTGAGCCCGCCGATGAGCACGAGCGTCGTCGCCCTCAGGCCCTTCAACACGATCTCCAGCTCCGTGCCGAAGAAGCACGAGTAGCGGCGCTTGACGATGTGCGGCTCGTCGGGCAGCGGGAGCAGATCGGGATGGAGCTCGGTGGCGGGGTCGCCCTCGAGGCAGTGGACGCCCTCGTCGCCGTCGAGCTCGCGCCCGAAGTCGATCATGGTGCGCCGGTGCGCCTCCTGGAAGAACACGACGGGCACGCCGGCGTTGCGCGCGGCACCGACGACGCGCTGGGCCGGCCCGAGGATGGCGTCGTGACCTTCCATCAGCGCGATGCCGACCTCCTCGAACGAGCGACCGGTCGAGTTCTGGATGTCGACGACGATGACGACGGGTTGACCGACGACGAGCGGGTTCACGAGATCTCCTCTGGATCGGCGTTCAATGAAGGACCGTCCCGCCGTTGACGCACCACGACTGGCCGGTCACGAACGAGGCGCCGTCGGACGCCAGGAACGCCACGGTGGCGCCCACGTCCTCGGGCGTGCAGAAGCGCCCGACCGGGATGTCGGCCAGGTAGGCGGCGCGCACCTCGTCGAGCGTCTCGTGGGTGAGCGATCGCTGGGCGGCCCACTCGGCCTCGTTCATCGCCGTCTCGGCCGTACCCGGGCACACGGCGTTCACGGTCACCCCGGTGCCGGCGAGCTCGAGCGCCAGCGTCTGGGTGAGCGCCACGACCGCGAACTTCGACGCCGCGTAGCCGCCGAGATAGGCGAAGCCCTGCAGCCCGGCATCGGAGGCGATGTTGACGATGCGACCGCGACCGGCGGGAACCATCGCCGCAGCCGCCGCCTGCATGCCGTGGAGCACGCCGATGACGTTCACGTCGAGGAGCGTCGCCAGCTCGGCCGGGTCGGTGCCGAGCACCGGGGCGATGAAGGACACGCCGGCGTTGTTGACCCACACGTCGAGCCTTCCGAGGCTGGTAGCGGCACCGGCCAGCGCCTTGGCCGTGCCGGCCTCGCGCACGTCGCCGGGCACCACTTCGACGCGCACCCCGAGGGTGCGGCAGGCGACCGCGGTCGTCTCCGCCGCATCCGCCTCTCGGCGATAGCCGAGCACGAGGTCGGCGCCCGCACCGGCCAGGGCCAGGGCGATGCCGCGGCCCAGCCCACGCCCGGCTCCGGTGACGACGGCGACGGTCACGGCCTCAGAACCTCTGCAGGTACTGGTCGCGTTCCCAATCGGTCACCTGCGCGTGGTACGAGTTCCACTCGTCGCTCTTCATGGTCACGTAGGCGTTGACGAACGCCTCGGGGAACACCTCGTGCGTTAGGGGATCGGCCTCGAACGCATCGACGGCCTCGATGAGCGTGCGGGGCAGGCGCGTCGCCGACACCTTGGCCTTCGGGTCGAACAGCTCCTCGCCGGCCGGGTCGCCGGGGTCGAGCCCGAGCTCGATGCCCTCGAGGCCGGCCGCCAGGATGAACGCCGCCGTCAGGTACTGGTTGGCGGCCGCGTCGACGGCGCGATCCTCGATGGCGGGCCGGTTGTGGGGGAGGCGCAACATGCACGAACGGTTGTTGTCGCCGTACGCCACCCACACCGGCGACCACGAGATGGTGCCGTCGGCCAGCCGAGGGGCCAACCGCTTGTACGAGTTCACGGTCGGCGTGGCGATGGCCGCGATGGCACGGGCGTGACGGAGCACGCCGGCGACGAACGAGTAGGCCGTCTTGCTCCACCCGCGCTCGCCGTCGGGATCGCGGAACAGGTTCTTGCCGCCGTCGGCCTCGACGAGGCTCATGTTGAAGTGGGCGCCGGAGCCCCACGCTGCGGTGTACGGCTTGGGCATGAACGTGCAGGCCAGGCCGGCCTGCTTGGCCACCTGCTTGGCCATGAGGCGGAACAGCACGAGCCGGTCGCACATCTCGAGCGCCGGGGCGTAGTCGAAGTCGAACTCGAACTGGGCGTCGCCACCCTCGTGGTCGAACGAGAACACGCCGAACCCGGTCTCGTTCATGTACCGCACCATCGGCCCGAGGAAGGCCATCGAGTCCATCGTCGACTCGGCGTCGTACGCCGGGGTCGGGCGGATCTTCCCCGACGCCGCCATCGGCTCGAGGTAGCCGTCGGTGCCCGCCTTCGGGTCGTAGCAGTACAGCTCGGTCTCGACGCCGAGGTTGAACACGAGGCCGCGGTCGGCGGCCACGGCGAGCTGCCGCTTCAGCAACGAACGCGGGCAATGCGGCCAGAACCCGGTGCCGCCGTACAGCAGGTCGGCAGCCATCCAGGCGAAGCGGGTGTCCCAGGGGAGCACCGTCAACGTGGCCGGGTCGGGCATGGCCACGCACTCGTCCTCGCTGGCGTTCATCTCGCCGAGGCCCCCCACACCACGTGGTGTGTAGCGCTCGGACCCGGCCAGCAGGTTCGGCAGGTGGTCGATCGGCACCATCTTCGACTTCGCCCGGCCGAGCACGTCGACGTACGTGCCCATGGCGTACTCGACCCCTCTGGCCTGGAGGTCGGCCACGAGCGTCTCGTGGCTGGCGTCGAGTGGGCGGGCGGTGTCCATGGTGGGGCTCCGGGTTCAGTGGGCGAGCGAGTAAGGGACGGGGTTGATCGTGGCCATCGGCGCCGGGCCGAGCGGGGGCTCCTCGACGCGGCCGCGCACGACCATGTCGGCGAGCGCGGCGACCGACCGCTCGACCAGGCGACGGCCGAGCTCGACCGTCGCCTCGGACGGACGGCCCGTGACACCGTTCGTCGACAGCGCCGGCGCCGTGTAGCGGAAGACGAGACCCTCGGTCCGGTCGGCGTCGTCGGCGTCCGCCAGTCGATCGAGCCTCACGAGGTGCGGGGCGAGCGCCATCATCACCGCGGTCTCGGCGCGATTGGCGTGGATGTCGGCACCGTCCGCCGTCACCTCGGCGGCGACCTCGGGATCGAGGTCGTACCAACCGACCACGCCGACGCGCAGATCGGGGCGGAACAGGCGGAGGTGGTCGGTGCCCGCGAGGAGCGCCGGCAGGTTGCCGAAGTGGGCGTTGACGAACAGCAGGCGGGTGAGACCCGAGACGGCCGCCCACTCGGCGTACTGACGAACCTGAGCCGCGAGCAGTTCCGGCGTCAGCGACAGGGTGGCCGGCAGCACCGTGCCGTGGCCATAGCTGCAGCCGACGGCGATGGCCGGCAGCACCGGGGCACCACAGCGGTCGCTGGCCAGCTCGCACAGCGCGGTGGCGATGATGGTGTCGGTGCCCGCCGGCAGGTGCGGACCGTGCTGCTCGATCGCGCCGACGGGCACCAGCCCGACCTCGGCGCGGTCGGCGAAGCCCAGCTCGGGCCACGCCTCCTCGAACCACCGCAGTGCCATGTCCGCCGTTCTATGGGCGCGCGATTTCCCTGCCGTTCCCTGACTGTGAACGGCGGGTCACAAGCACCTTTCAGTCGGCCGACCGATATTGCGCGACGGCCGGCGGCGTGCGTACCGTCGGAGCATGGGCGTGCGGCGAGTCGTACCGATGATCCTGGGCTTCGAGCACCTGCGCTTGAAGGTGTCGATGCCGCTGGTCGAGGCCGAACGGGCCGACACGATGATGCGCGAGCCGGTTCCCGGCCTGCTGCTCGAGACCGACGGTGGCTGGTTCCTCGTCGACTCGGGCTTCAACACCCCGCTCGTGCGTGATCCGTGGTTGCGGCGGCGCTTCTTCCCGAGCCCCGACTACCAGCCCGAGCTCGTCGGCCCCACCGACGGCGACCCGCTGGAGGCGGCGTTCGAGCTGGCGGGCGTCGATCCTCGCGACGTCGTGGGCGTGATCATCAGCCACCTCCACGTCGACCACGCGGGCGGGCTTCGCCACTTCGCCGGGCGGGTCCCCGTCTACCTGCAGCGCGCCGAGCTGGAAGCTGCCAACGCCGACCACCACCGCAGCGAGCTGAGCGGCGCCCTCTTCCGCATCGATTGGGACGACCCTTCCATCGACTGGCGGCTCCTCGACGGCGACACGGTCATCGCGCCAGGCATCGAGGCCGTGCTCACCGCGGGACACACCGCCGGGCACATGAGCGTGGCGGTGTCGCTCGACGAGTCGGTGCTCGATCGGCACGCCGTACCCGGGTACGTCTTCGCCTGCGACGCCGCCGACCTGCAGGAGAACCTCGATCGTGAGCAGCCGGTGAGCGCGTCGTTCGGCCAGTCCCACGAGATCACCCGCGAGGGCATCCGCCGGCTCAAGTCGATCGCCCTCGACCGGGGCTTCCGCGTGCTCCCGGGCCACGACCCACACGTGTGGCCGGCGTTCGCCGCCGAGATGGGCGTGCCGGTCTTCTCCTGAGCCGACCCTCAGGCGAACGGCTCCGTGGGCGGCGACCACGATCGACCGAGCAGCGGCCGCACCTCGGTGTCGAGCAGCCCCAACCCCTCGTCCCAATCGGTGCACGTGACGAGCACGCCGTCGATGCCGGCCGCCTCGCAGGCCAGCAAGTGGTCCGCCACCCGCGCCGGGCCGCCGACCACGGCGCCACCGAAGAACACGTGCTCGCCCGACTCGACGATGAGGCGACGCTGGGACTCGCCGGCGCCGGGCGTCGAGTACTCGCCCACCAGGTCGGCGATGGCGGCGACGTCGGGATCGGCGCGGTAGCGGGCCTCCTCCGCCCTCGCCTCCGCGTCGGTCCCGCGCAGCACGTAGTTGACCGCGGTCCAGATCTGCAGGGGCACGGCGCGCCCGGCGGCCGCGGCCCGGTAGCGGGCGGTGAACTCGGCCAGGCTCGTCAGGTCGTTCGTGCCGATGAAGGCGATCGAGCCGTGGTCGACGGCGAACCGCATCCCGCGTTCCGACGCGCCGGCGCAGACGATCGGGGGTGTCCGGCTCGGCTTCGGGTTCGACACGCAGTCGCGCAGGCTCGTCCAGCGACCTGCGACGGTCGTGCGGTCCTGCGTCCACAGCTGCTTCACAGCGGTGATCCACTCGTCGGCCAGGTCGTACCGGAACGACGGGAAGCCCTCGGGCAGCACGCCCATCTGGCCGTACTCGGCGAGGTTGGCGCCGGCCACCACGTTGATGCCGAATCGACCGCCCGACAGCTCGTCGACGGTGGCCGCCACCTTGGCCAACAGGGGTGCGGGGTACAGCAGCGGGTTCACCGAGGCGACGAGACCGATCCGCTCGGTCTCGCGCGCCAGCCCGGCCATCAGGGTGCATCCCTCGAGGCTCGTGTCCCAGAACCCCGTGAGGCCTCCGTGGCCGCGCCACACCGACTGGGCGAGGCAGAGGTGCATGCCCATCGCCTCGGCGGTGCACGTGACGCGTCGGTTGAGCTCGAACGTCGGCGGGGCGGCGTCGGCCGCCGGCGACAACACCCACCCGTTGTTGGCGACGGGCAGGAAGACCCCGAGCCGCATACGCGTCCTTTCGCCGGCTCGCCGCGGGCGCGACGGGCCACCGGGCGACGGTACCGAGCGCGCCGCGCCGCGATGACGGACGCGGTGTTGCGTTGGATGAGCGTTCGCTGAACCCGATCTGTTGACAGCTCGATCGGAGGCCCGACACCCTCGGTCGCGAGCTCAACGGCGCGGGGGCCGCGCCGGCACCCGGCGCCGGACGGCCCGGCAGAGGTGTCGATGGTCGGCCACCGCCGCCACGAAGGCCGCCGCCACGACCACGGGGCGACCGGGTCCGGCCGCAGCGGCCAGCCAAGAGGGCGCGTCGAAGAAGAGGTCACGCACGGCAGACGCTCAGGTCCGGTAGCGGACGGACACGTTGCCCGCGCCGGAGTGGGCGTAGACGACGGCGGCGGCGGCCGGGGATGTTCGCACGTCGACCGATCGGGACCCTGCGCCCGAGTCGGCGTCGACCCGGTAGGCCGTCTCTCCCGTGGGCAGCGCCACCGTCACGCCGCCGGCGCCCGACTGAGCCCGCACGTTC
>JANPGL010000233.1:0-2772 GCA_031423915.1 Actinomycetes bacterium
CCAAGCAACGCACCCGCAGCCTGCTGGTGCGACTCGGTATCGCCGCCGTCGCCATGATCGCGCTCGGTTGGCCCGGCGAGCTCGCCGACCCGCATTCCGGCGCCCGCACCCTCTTTGGCGTCCTGTCGACGATCCCGTTCGTCTACATCTTGTACGTGCTGTTCGTCGAGCTCGGCCGGTCGCTCGACCGCCAAAGCGGCCGGGTCCGCAAGCTCGTGGACGGCCTCCGCTACATCGTCCTCGCCACCTGGGGTGTGTACCCCTTGGCCTACATCGCTCCGTCGATCATCGACGACGCCGCCGTCGCCGAAGTGGCCCGCCAGGTCGGCTACTCCGTGGCCGACGTCCTGGCTAAGCCCCTGTTCGGTCTCCTCGTCCTCGCCATCGCCGTGTCGAAGTCGCAAGACGACGGCTACGAACCCGCCGGCGACCCCGACGACGGAACCGCCGTGCCCGATGACGTGAGCTCGCTGACCACCCGCTGACCCACCAGCCCGGCACCGCTACCACGGTGCCGGGCCACCCCTTCGAAAGGAACCGCCATGTCAACCCGAACACTCCCGAGGCGCTTCGCCATCGATGACCCGCCGCCCCACCTGGCCCGACAGCCATTCTTCGCCGAGACCCTCGCCCTGCTCGAGTGCGTCCGCGACCACGACTTCGACCGCTTGGCCGCCCTGTGCGACGACGACTTCGGCATCGTCGACATCGACCCCGCCGGCAACGCCCGTCCCATCCGCAACCGCGTCGAGTGGGAGCGCTGGTTCCTCGACCTGTTCGCCACGCTCGACGCACTCGATGCCACCACAGACTCAGAGGTCATCTCCTACCAGGCCGTGCGTGAAGCCTCGATGGGGTACGGCGTGCTCGAGTTCCGCCAGTCGCTCAGCGTCGGCCCCCACACCGCCTGGTTCGATTGCATCGCCACCATCATCTGGAAGCACACACCGACCGGCTGGCGAGAGGCTCGCTGGCACGGCTCCGTCGTCTCATCGATGGTGCCCGACGAGCTCCGGGCCCTCACGAACCGGGCCAACTGACATGCGCACCCTCGAAGAGCCCCGCCCCGCCCCGGCCGCCACCAACCTCGAGTCCACTGAGTCGGCGATCACCGAGATGACGTTCCGCTCGCTCACCGCCACCCGCCCGCAGGGCGACAACTGGCGTGAAGACGCAATCTGCAAAGGGAAGACCAAGCTGTTCTTCGCGCCGAAGGCCGAACGCCCACAGGCCAGGACCCGCCGGGAAAGGGAGGCCCGAGCACTGTGTGACGCGTGCCCCGTGGCCCCAGAGTGCCGCGCCTCCGCCCGCATGAACCACGAGTACGGCTACTGGGGCGGCGAGTCCGAGGACCAACGCCATCTGCTCGGCTACCACGTGATGGCACCGATCGGCATCCCTCGGCGCACGAGCGACACGACCCCCGCATTCCTCGAGACCGCCTGAGGAGGGCCCCCGCACGCCCGCCCCGGCGGCCGTCGGTCGATCACCGCCGCCACGTTGTCGAGGGCCGCCACGGGAGGTGACAGACCGGTCACGGCAGCGGCACCATCCGTAGATCATGCTTTGCCGGGGACTGCACTGCCATGCCGCG
Source organism: Actinomycetes bacterium (assembly GCA_031423915.1). GTDB lineage: Bacteria > Actinomycetota > Acidimicrobiia > Acidimicrobiales > Ilumatobacteraceae > JANMAT01. The sequence goes on from JANPGL010000233.1 coordinate 1,595, forward strand.
CAGCACGGAGTTGTGGTCGGGTGCACCGAGCGCGCAGAGATACGAGTAGAAGCCCGCCACCGCCGACGGGCGCGGTCGAGTCTTCGACAACGCCAACCCGGCGAACCGCCCGATCGGGACCCTCGAGGGCATGGGTCGACCCGGTTCGGGGTACCCGGATGAGTTCCCACTCGTGCGTACGTCTGACGTCGAGCGGGCCAGCTCGGCAGAGACCGATCGGTTCGACGAGCAATCCGGGTTCACCGTTCAAGTGGATGACCCCCGCCGGGTGACCACCGCCCGCTGATCACGCACGCGCTCCGCTGTTCTCCTACCGTCGCCCTCGATGCCCGAAGGCCACACGATCCATCGCATCGCACTCGACCACACAAGACTGCTGCGGGGCGAGCACATAGCCGTGTCGTCACCCCAAGAGCGCTTCTTCGATGCTGCGCTGGTCAACGGACAGCGGCTGGACGCTGTCAGCGCCCACGGTAAGCACCTGTGGTACCAGTGGAGCAACGGTCTTTTGACGCACGTGCACCTCGGCCTGTTCGGGAAGTTCCGCGTCGCCCGCCATCCCGACGGGAAGCCTCCCGAACCCAGGGGCATGGTTCGGATGCGTCTGTCCAGCGACGACGTCACGATCGACCTCTCTGGCCCTACCGACTGCTCCGTCGGCGACGAGGGCGACTGTGACGCGATCCTTCGCCGCCTCGGTCCCGATCCGCTGCGCCGCGAGGCCAAGCCTCAAGTCGCCTTCGACCGGATCATGCAGAGCAAGCAGCCGATCGGTGCCCTGCTGCTGGATCAGTCGGTGATCTGCGGTGTCGGCAACGTGTACCGAGCCGAGGCACTCTTCGTGAACGGCATCCACCCATCACGACCCGGGCGGGACCTCAATCAGGCCGAGCTGGAGGCGCTGTGGGCAACGATCGTCTCCATGCTCGAGCAGGGTGTCAAGGACAACCGCATCGTGACCGTCGACCGACGGGAACTCGACCTGCCGAAGTGCCGGCGCCTACGGCGGGGCGAGGCCACGTACGCCTACAAGCGCGATCTCTGTCTGCGTTGTTCCACACCGATCAGTTCGGTCGAGTTGGCCGGGCGTAGGTGCTACTTCTGCCCAGTGTGCCAGACGGTGTAGACGGACGACCGCCATCGAGTGGATCTCCCGGACCCGTCCAAGACCCATCGCG
>JANPGL010000234.1:0-3563 GCA_031423915.1 Actinomycetes bacterium
GCGCTCCTCTACCCCGCCGGCGATGTCGACGAGCTGGAACACCGCCTGCGGCGGATCCACACCGAGCCGGCGGCGGGCGGCGCCGGCCTGCGCGCCGGCGCCACGCTCGTGCGCGGGCGCGGGGGCTGGGACGCGGTCGCCGCCGCCACGGTGCCGATCTACGACGCGGCACGGGCCCACCACGCCGTGGTCACGGCGCGGTGAGCCGCACGCCGCCGTTCAGGACGCCGCGGAGCCCACGATGTGGGCGGCGAGCGGCGGGAAGCCGTTGAAGCCCACCGACGAGTAGGTCGTCGTGTAGGCGCCCGTGGCGTGCACCATCACCAGGTCGCCCGGCTGAAGGGCGAGCGGCAGGTGGTAGTCGCTCTTGTCGTACAGCACGTCCATGGAGTCGCACGTCGGCCCGGCGATGACGACGGGGCCGGTGGCACCGCCGTCTCGTCCGGTCGTGATCCGGTACCGGATCGCCTCGTCGAGGGCCTCGGCCAGGCCGCCGAACAGGCCGATGTCGACGGTGACCCAGCGCCGGTCCTCGATGGCGCTCTTGGTCGACACGAGCACGACCTCCGACACGATCACGCCGGCGTCGCCCACGAGGTAGCGACCGGGCTCGGCGATGAGCGTCGGACGCGAATCACCCAGGTGGTCGGCCAGCGCGTCGCGGATGGCCAGCGCGTAGGCGCCCGGCTCGGGGATGGCCTCGTGGTAGTGCGCCGGGAAGCCGCCGCCCAGGTTCAGCACGTCGAGCCGCACCCCACGCGCCGCCAGCGACGACACGATCCAGCCGATCTCGCGCAGGGCCACCTCGAACGCCTCCGGGTGACGCTGCTGCGAGCCGACGTGGAACGCGATGCCCGTGCCGAGGCCCGAGCGCGCCGCCTCGGTGAGCAGCTCCACCGCCATCTCGGGCTCGCACCCGAACTTGCGCGACAAGGGCCAGTCGGCGCCCGCCCCGCCGCACAGCACCCGGCACATCACCGTCGAACCCGGCGCCTCGGCCGCCAGCTTGGCCAGCTCCCCACGGCTGTCGAAGCTGTACAGCCGCACGCCCTTGGCGTAGGCGTACGCGATGTCGCGCTGCTTCTTGGCGGTGTTGCCGTAGCTGATCTGCTCGGGACGGGCCCCGACGGCCAGGCACAGGTCGATCTCACCCGGACTGGCGACATCGAAGTTCCCGCCGAGCGCCAGCACCAGCTCGAGCACCTCACGGGCCGGGTTCGCCTTCACGGCGTAGTGCAGGGCCACGCCGTGCAACGCGTGCGCCAGCGCCCGGTACCTGTCGGCGACCACGTCGAGGTCGACGACGAGGTAGGGCGTGGGCAGCTCGGGGTTCGCATCGATGAACGAGCGGATGGGGGCGGTGGTGGCGTTCAACTATCACGTCCGTTTCTCGGTCACGCCCTCTCGGGCACACGAGCGGAGGACGCTATCGACAACGTTGCGCCATTGCACCTGACTGGTCGACCAGTCGCTGACTGATCAGTCGGCCAGCGGACGCGAGCGCAGCGCATCGACGAGGCCCACCAGGTCGTGCGACAACGACGCCGCGCCCGCCGCGGCGTTGTCGACGTACTCGGCCACCTGCAACAAATGTCCGGCGACGCCGTTCGCCAGGTTGTCGACCTTGCACACCGCGGCGTAGGCCAGCCCGGCCTCGCCGGCCAGGATGCACTCGGCCGGGATCGTCATGCCGACCACATCGGCGTGCTGGGCGAGCAGCCGGATCTCGGCGCGCGTCTCGAAGCGCGGGCCCTGCGTCATGGCGTAGGTGCCGCCGTCGACGATCGGCGTGCCGGTGGCGCTGCGCCACGCGTCGAGCACGAGCGATCGCCACGGCGCGTCGAAGCCCGCCATGCGGTAGCCGTCGGTCGTGACGTGGAAGGTCGGGTACGTCGTCAACGCCAGGAAGTCGTCGAGCAGCACGCACGCGCCGGGACCGAGATCGGGTCGCAGACCGCCGCCCGAGCCGAGTGCGAGCACGCGATCGCACCCGAGCGCGCACAGGGCACGGACGTGGGCGTGGTGGTCGACCAGGTGGGCGGGCACCGAGCCGTCGGCGCCGTGGCGCATCAGCACGAGGACGTCGTCGTCGACCTCGTCGACGTGCACCGTGCACGGCCGGTCGTCGACCCCGAGCACGCTGACGCGATGGGTGAGCCGCGCCGGGAACGGATGGGTGCGCAGCGACGAGCCGACGACGACGGCGAGCCGCCGACCGGTGACGATCGGCGTCTCGGTCTTCACCGGCGCGCCGTCACGAGCGCCTCGACGTCCTCGGCGGTGTCGGCCAGCTGCCACGCGCCCGCTTCGGTGAGCTCGGCCCGGCTGCCGAAGCCCCAGCTGACCCCGATGGCGCGCAGGCCGTGGCGCCGCGCCCCGTCGACGTCGTGATGGCGATCGCCCACCATCACCGTGTTCTCGGTGGTGGCGTCGGGGAGCTGCGTCAGCGCGTGGGCGATGATGTCGTGCTTGTGCATGCGCGTCTCGTCGAACGTGGCTCCGGCCACCACGGACAACGGCTTGTGGATGTCGAAGTGCTCGACGAGCCGCTCGGCGAACACCTCGGGCTTCGAGGTGGCGATGGCCAACGTGAGCCCGGCGTCGGCCAGGCGGTAGAGCAGGTCGCGCATGCCGGGGTAGAGCTCGGCTTCGAGGATGCCGATCGGCTTGTAGCGCTCCCGGTAGGCCACGATCAGCTGCTCGCAGGTGTCGTGGTCGAGGCCGAACCGGGGCAGCGCCACCATGAGCGGTGGGCCGATGCACGCCTCGAGCTCGTCGTCGGGGGGTACCGGCAGACCCATCTGCTCGAAGCCGTAGCGGAGGCAGCGGACGATCCCCAACCGGGAATCGGCGATCGTGCCGTCGAGATCGAACAGCACATGCGTGACCACGGGTGGGAATGGTGGCCCAACAGGCGGTCGTTCGGCCAGCGCGGTTAGCGTCGTCGGCCGTGACGTCCCCCCTCACCGGCCCGGCTGCCTCCTCCGACACGCCCTTCCTGGCCGCCTGCCGGGGCGAGACCGTCGACCGCACACCCGTCTGGTTCATGCGCCAGGCGGGCCGCGCCCTGCCCGAGTACCACGCCGTGCGCGGCCCGGGGTCGATCCTCGACGCCATCGCCCGGCCCGACGTGGCCGCCGAGATCACGCTGCAGCCGGTGCGGCGCTACGGGGTCGACGCGGCCATCCTCTACTCCGACATCGTCGTGCCGGTGGCGGCCATCGGTTTCGGCGTCGACGTGGCGCCCGGCACGGGCCCGGTGGTGGCCCAGCCCTTCGCCTCGGCCGCCGACCTCGACCGCCTCCGCCCGCTCGACCCCGAGGCCGACACGCCCTACGTGCTGGAGACCTGCCGCATCCTGGCGCGCGAGCTGCCCGTGCCGCTCATCGGGTTCGCCGGGGCGCCGTTCACCGTGGCCAGCTACCTCATCGAGGGAAAGCCGAGCCGCACGTACACCAAGACCAAGGCGCTGATGTACCGCGATGAGGCGCTGTGGCACCGGCTCATGGAGCGCCTCACCGACCTCGCCGTGGCATCGCTGCGCTCCCAGGTGGCCAACGGCG
>JANPGL010000235.1:0-2372 GCA_031423915.1 Actinomycetes bacterium
CGACGGACGAGGGCTCCCGGGGTCATCGCCAGCGAGGGTACAAGCGCCGTGCACTCGCGAACGTTCACGAAACTTGGCACCGACGAAACGTAACGTCGGCGCGATCGCGGGAGACGATGACCGCATGACGCCGACACCCACCCTGCCGCCGCCCACCCGCCGCCCCCGGCGCTGGCTCCTACCGACGCTCGCGGCCGCGGCCGCGGCCGGCGGACTCGTGCTGTTCCAGCCGTGGAAGCTGTGGGTGGACAAGACCGTGAACGAAGCGGCGCCGGTGGCCGCCGCCGCTGCACCGGTGGGCCCCACGTCCTCCGCAGCGCCGAGCACGGCGGCGCCGAGCACCGCAGCGCCGAGCACGGCACTGCCGAGCACGGCAGCCACGGCGGTGGCGCCTGCGACGGTGCCTCCGACGACGGTGCCCCCGACGACGGTCCCCGCGACGACGATCCCCGCGACGACGGTCCCCGCCCCGCCTGCGGAGCCGGCTGCCACCGAGCTCCGATCGAAGGCGCACGACACGTCGGGTACCGTGCGACTGCTGGTGCTCGACGACGGGTCACGGGTGCTGCGGATCGAGAACCTGAGCACCGAGAACGGTCCGGACGTGAAGGTCGTCCTCTCGACGGACCCCGACGGGTACGCGGCCTCGGGCGCCGTCAACCTCGGCACGCTCAAGGGGAACAAGGGCAGCCAGAACTACGCGGTTCCGGCCGACCTCGACCTGTCGACCCTCCGGAGCGTCGTGATCTGGTGCAAGCGGTTCAACGTCGACTTCGGCGTCGCCGCCCTCCCGGGCACCTGACCCAGTCGCATCAGATGCGCCCAGTCGGCCACCCGCCGGGGGCGGGTCGCATCTGATGCGCGAGGGCCGCTAGGGAGCGAGGGGCGCGGCCGCTGGGCCGGCGCTCAGCCCGCGACCGCTGGTCCCGATCCCGGCGTGTCGGCGTTCCAACGGTCGGTCCCGAGCGCTTCGGCGACGGCCAGCGCAGTCGGGTCGACCATCAACTCGTCGAGCGTCAGGGGCAGGGGGAGACGCCAGTTGGGGTGCTCGTCGATCGTGCCCGGCAGGTTCGGTCGCTCCGACGCCGCGCAACGCATCGTCGAGCGCGGCCAGGCGCACGAGCGCCGGCGACGCCGCCAACGCGGCGTGGGTGGCCACGATGGCCGACCGCACGTCGGCGTCGTCGTCGATGCCGGCCGCCTCGGTCACGCGGCTGCGGAACCAGTCGTTGGCGCCCGGGTCCGCGGTGAGGCCGGCCGCCAGCCGCGAGCGCTCGTCGTCGCCCGACCACACGCCGGCCAGGGTGGGCAGGTCGTGGGTCGTGACCGTGGCCATGGCCTGCGCCGGCCACTCGGCTGGTGGCGTCTGCTCGAACCAGAGCACGCGGCACGACAGGAGACGCCGGTCGACCAGTTCGTCGCGGACTTCGTCCTCCACGGTGCCGAGGTCCTCACCCACCACGAAGGCGCCGGCGCGGGTCGCTTCGAGTGCCAGCAGGTCGAGCAGGTCGCCCGCCGGGTAGTGGACGTAGGTGCCCTCCTTGGCGCCGTGGCCCTCGGGGATCCAGTAGAGACGGAACAGGCCCATCACGTGGTCGATGCGGAGGCCCCCGTAGTGGCGCAGGTTGGCCCGCAGCGCCGCCACGAACGGGTCGTAGCAGGCGGCGCGCAGCTTCCACGGGACGTACGGCGGCAGTCCCCAGTCCTGACCCTCGGCGTTGAACGTGTCGGGAGGGGCACCCACGCGACAGCCCAGCGCCAGCAGGTCCTGGTCGCACCAGGCGTCGAAACCCGCCGAGTTGAAACCGACGGCGAGGTCGCCGACGAGCTCGACCCCGTTGGCTGCGGCCCGTTCGAGCTGGAGGTCGAGCACCCATTGGCACCAGGCGTGGAAGCGCACCCGGGGCGCCGATGCCTCGGCGGCCGCGACCACCGCAGTCGAGTCGGGCCGGCGCAGCGCGGCCGGCCAGCGCGTCCAGACCGGGCCGTGCTGCTCGGACAGCGCGGCGTAGATGGCGAACCGCTCGAGATCGGCGCCCTGGGCGGCGCGCCAGGACGCGAACTCGTCGTGTTCGGCGGCGGGCGCTCCCGACTCGAATCGGTCGAAGACACGCGCCAGTGCGGGCATCTTCACCCTGGCGACGGCGTCGCGGTCGATGAGCGGGGTGGCGTTCAACGCCCGGCCGGCGGCGTCGAGCCGGGCCAGCTCGTCGGCGTCGAGCGCGTCGGCGCCGGGCGCGCGCGGCACGAGGGTGGCGAGCACGGGGCGGCAGCGGCGGCGGGTGGCGACGGACGGGCTCGGCGCCAGCGGCCACGTCACCGTGGCGGCGTGGAGCGGGTTGATCAGGACCGTGCGAGCCCCCAGTTCGGCG
>JANPGL010000236.1:0-2413 GCA_031423915.1 Actinomycetes bacterium
GGCGACCATTCCTCGGGCGTCCTCAGCGAGCACCTGGCGAGCCGCCAGGAGGTCGGGGCCGAGCTCGCCAAGGGCTCGGTCCCGGTGGTCGAGCTGCGGGCCGCAGTGGTCATCGGGTCAGGTTCGGCGAGCTTCGAGATGCTGCGCTACCTCGTCGAGGTGCTCCCGGCGATGGTCACGCCGCGCTGGGTCGACACCAAGTGTCAACCGGTCGCCGTGCGCGACGTGTTGCACTTCCTCGTCGAGTCGCTGACCGCCGACGTGACCGGTCGGATCCTCGACGTGGGCGGGCCACAGGTGCTGACGTACCGGGAGATGATGGCCCAGTACGCCGAGGTCGCCGGCCTGCGACGCCGCCTCGTCGTGCCGGTGCCGTTCCTCACGCCCGGGCTGTCGTCGAGGTGGATCGGCCTGGTCACGCCCATCCCGCCGATGCTCGCCCGACCGCTCATCCAGAGCCTCGTCAACGACGTGATCGTCACCGGCGACGCTGCCGCCGACGCCATGCCTCTCGAGCAGCAGCTCAGCTATCGCGAGGCGGTGAAGCTGGCGCTGGGTCGTTCGATCAGCGGCGACGTGCCGACCAGTTGGGCGCACGCCGAGCTCGGTGGACGCCCCCCCGCCGAGCCGCAGCCCACCGATCCCGCATGGTCCGGTGGCACGGTCTGCCTCGATCGACGCGAGCGGCACGTCGCCGCATCGGCGGACGAGCTTTTCCAAGTGGTCTGTTCGATCGGCGGGAAGCAGGGCTGGTACACGGGCGACTGGATGTGGAGCCTGCGCGGGGCGCTCGATTCGCTGATCGGTGGCGTGGGCATGCGGCGCGGGCGCCTTCACCCCCACCAGTTGTCGGTCGGTGATCCGCTCGACTTCTGGCGCGTCGAGTCCCTCACGCCGGGCAGCCTGCTCCGCCTGCGCGCCGAGATGCGACTCCCCGGAGACGCCTGGCTGCAATGGCAGATCGAACCGGACGACGCCGGTGCAACCATCACCCAAACGGCACGGTTCAACCCGCGCGGCCTCCTCGGCCGCCTCTACTGGATCGCCGTCGCACCCTTCCACCGTTTCATCTTCCCGGGACTCCTCACCGGCATCGCCGCCGACGCCGAACGACTGCACTCCTTCGTCGACCCGCCGCGGCACACGCCCGAACCACCGACCGGTCTGCGGCCACCCGGCCCCGCCCTCGACCAGGAGAGCCACGTATGAACGAGCCCGCGACACCCACTCCCACCCCCCAGGCCGGCGCATCAGCGCTGGCCTCCGGGGTCACCGGGGCGCGCCTCGCGGGTCTGCGCAGGTGGAACCTGGGCCTGACCGTGCTGCACGCCGCGCAGGCCGTGCTGATCCTCGTGCTGGCGGGCGACTTCGCCATCACCGTCACCTCCACCTTTCCCCAAGGCCCTCCGGGCACGCGTTTGACGACACCGGAGGGACTGTTCGACGTACCGATCGGCCCGGCCATCGCCGTGTTCCTGCTGTTGGCCGCGTTCGATCACCTCGCCACGGCCACCTTCGCCCGGCGCACCTACGAGAACGACCTCGGCCGAGGCATCAACCGGTTCCGGTGGATGGAGTACTCCCTCAGCGCCACGCTCATGGTCCTCTTGATCGGGTTCTACAGCGGCATCACCGACATCACCACCGTGCTCGCCATCGCCGGCGCGAACGCCGCCATGATCCTGTTCGGCTGGCTGCAGGAACGCATGAACCCACCAGGGCGGACATCGACCACGATGATGCCCTTCTGGTTCGGCACGATCGCCGGGATCACGCCGTGGGTGGCGATCTGGGTGAACGTGATCGGCGCACCCCAGGTCCCCGGCTTCGTCTACGGCATCGTGATCGCTGAACTGGTCTTCTTCTTCAGCTTCGGGCTCAACCAGTGGCTGCAGTACCGAGGGATCGGCCGCTGGCGCGACTACGCCTACGGCGAGAAGACCTACCTCGTGCTCAGTCTGGCGGCGAAGTCCCTGCTCGCCTGGCAGATCTACGGAGGATCACTAGCCAACTGACCAATACTTCGAACCGATGCCACATGGCATGACGGCGACGAGCCGAGTGCCCACCGCAAGCCGTACGGCGGTGCTGCCGCCGTAGCGCTGACGGGAGTACACGCAGGCTCGATGCCTCCGCTCCGGGAGAGAGAACTGTGGCGTCCCCGGCCCGGAAGGGCCGCCGTCAGCTGCGTCGCAACCGAGTAGCCGCGCCATCCACGCGCCCGGCGGCTCCCCACTCGCGACAAGGGAGCCATGGAATGCCGAACGATCCGACCACGTTGACGTTGCCATGACAACGACCGTGGCCTTCGAGTTGAGCCGGATCGTGCCGATGACACCGGAGCTCGCATGGCAACGCCTCACGGACTGGCGCAGCCACGGGGAGTGGATTCCGCTCACCCGCATCGAGGTCG
>JANPGL010000237.1:0-6171 GCA_031423915.1 Actinomycetes bacterium
ACGGCGGCCGCACGCTGACGCTCAACGTCGGCGGCACGCCGACCACCTACACGTCGGCCAACGGCACGATCAGCGGTCTCGTCGACGCCGTGAACGCCGCCAAGTCGGGTGTGAAGGCCAAGCTGCTGCAGACGGCGCCAGACACGTACCGGATGGTGCTCACCGCCACGAAGAGCGGCGCCGACGCGGCCTTCACGGCCACCGGCACCGGCTGGACGGCCCTCGCCACCTCCACCACGGGGGTCGACGCGCAGCTCAAAGTCGACGGTGTCAACGTCAAGCGCTCGGGCAACGTGGTGACCGACCTGCTCGACGGCGTGGAGCTCACGCTCAAGCAGCCGACGACCGCGGCGGCACAGCTCGCGGTGACCCGTGACGACACCGCCCTCGCCAACAAGGTCAGTGCTCTGGTCGACGCGGCCAACAGCGTCATCAATGCCGTGAAGAAGCAGACCGCCACGTCTTCGACGGCGGCGAGCCGCGGCATCCTGGCCGGCGACACGACGGCCATCGGCCTGGCCGACGAGATCCGCAACGGCATCGCCTCGGGCATCACCGGGACCGATGGCGTGCTCCGCTCGGCCTCGAAGCTGGGCATCACGCTCACGAAGGACGGCACCATCGCCTTCGACGCCGCCAAGCTGCGCACGTCACTCGCCGAGGACCCCGCCGGCGTCACGGCCATGCTGGGCCGCGGTGGCTCGTCGTCGATCAGCGGGGTGAGCGTCACTTCGGTGCTCTCGTCGTCCAACCCCGGCCCGCACGCCATCTCCATCACGCAGATCGCCAGCTCCTCGGCGCTGGTCGGTGTGCCGATCCCGCCGCCGCCCGCCGGTTCGACGATCAACATGACCGTCACCACGCCGAACGGGACCACGACGGTCACGTTCTCGGCGGGGAACACCTACGCCCAGACCTCGGCCAACCTGACGCAGGCGATGACCCGCTCGGGCCTCCTCATCGAGGCGACCACCGACGGCGCGTCGTTCAGCCTCACCGAGAAGCGCGCCGGCTCGAAGAACACCTTCTCGGTGTCGGGGCCGGACGCCGCCAGCGTGATGGGCTTCACCGCCCCGACCGTCGTCGGCAACGATGCCATCGTCAAGATCGCCGGCAAAACGTTGACCGGCACGGGCAAGAGCGTCAACCACGAGGGCGCCACCCTGCTCGTAGATGCCACGGCCGTCCAACTGGCCGGAGCCGGTGGAGAGATCGCGGGCGCCTACCAGGTGACCGACGGTCTCGGCGGGCTGCTGGCCCGCGTCGGCGGCAAGAGCACCACCGCCACAGCGTCGACGGCCAAGAGCGCCCTCGACAGCCAGATCAAGGACTTGCAGACCCGAATCGACCGCTACGACGACACGTTGCAGCGCAAGGAGGCGACGCTCCGGGCGAAGTTCACCGCCATGGACACCGTCCTCACCCGTCTGCAGGGCCAGATGTCTTCCCTCTCCAACTTCACGTCCAGCCGGGGCTGATCCGCCGCCCGCCTAGGAGCCTTCACGCATGCCTGCACTTCTGACCTCCGGCTACAGCGCCTACGCGGCGTCATCGGCGACCACGGCGAGCCCCGCCGAGATCGTCCGCATGGCCTACGCCCGCATCGTCACCGCCTGCGACCGCATGACGCGTGCCGCCGAGACCAAGCTCACCGGTTGGATCGAGACGTTCAACGCCGAGTCCCTACGGGCCCAGGCGTTGCTGCTCGAGCTGACCGGGATGCTCGCCATCGGCAGCGACAACCCCGAGGTGGCCGAGCTCGCCGGCAGCCTGGGCTCGTTGTACCGCTTCTGCATCGAAGAACTGGTGGCGGCCAACTGCGCCAAGGACGGGAAGCGCTGCGCTTTCGTCCGCTCCACGATCGACGGGCTGGGATCAGCCTGGGAAACGAGCGTGTGCCGATGACGACACTGACCGACACCGACGCCTGGTGCAACCTCATCGAGGGCGCGCTCTGCGACGACAGCGACGCCGGCTGGACCGCCGCCGCCGCCGCCGGAGACGAGCTGCTCCTTCCGACCGACACCGACGAGGCGCTCCGCCAGGCCGAGCGCCTCGCCGGGATCCTCGACCGGGTGCGCCAACGCCACGGCGAAGTGCACGACGAGCTCGAGGAGGTGAGCGAGGAGCGACGCCAGCTCCTCGTGCACGCCCGGGCGGTCACCCGGTACGCCACCAGCGAGGGCGGCGGTCCGATCGACCGTCTGCTCCGGATGATGTGGGTGGGCTGACGCCCGACCGCCTCACCACAACCGAACAACGCGTTGCAAGCCCGCCGTCCGCCCGGCGGGCTCTGGCGCGCCTACGGACTGCCGGGCGTTCCAGCGGAACCACTCAGTCCCGGCGCGGTCGGGCCGATGGACATGAAGTCGAGAGATCCCGGGGGGCCGGAGCCGTGTCGAGTCAGGACTTCTTCAAGCACTGCCTCGGAGCCTCAGGACTTCTTGAGACGCACCGATGGAGTAGCACCTCGAAGGGACTCGAGGGCGGATCGTGCACGGATGCCAAGCACAGGGACCGCCACGACATGATCGATCCGTTGCTCAGCACCATGGAGTACGCGCTGGGAGGGCTCCAAGCGCGTACGGACGCTCTCGCCGACAACATGGCGAACAGCAACACGCCCATGTACCAGGCCAAGCGCGTGCACTTCGAGGAGGCCCTGGCCTCCGCCCTCCAGAACGGCAAGTCCGCTCCGGACACGGCGCCGTACGCGCAACGCGGTCTCGCCATCCCCGACAGCCAGGGGAACACCGTGCACCTCGAGACCGAGATGACCGAGATGACGAAGACCGCGCTGGCCCGCCAGACCGTCACCGCCGGTTTCAACTACAAGATCGGCATCTACAAGCTCGTGGCGGGCAAGTGATGAGCGGCGGTCCGTTCTCCGCCATCGACATCGCGCTCACCGGTATGGGCTTCGCCAAGTACTGGACCGAGACGGTGTCGCACAACATCGCCAACATCAACACGGTGTCGACGTTCGACAACCCGTTCCGTGCCCGGCTCATCGTCGCCCGCCCCATCGACCCGTCGTCGCTCACCGGCGGCGGTGTCGCCGTGACCCAGATCGCCGAGCAGCAGGGTGACCCCGCGCCGCTCTACCAACCCGACAGCCCGTTGGCCAACGCCGACGGCTACGTGGCCGCCCCCGTCGTCGACCTCGCCGGGCAGATGAGCGACCTCATCCTGTCGTCACGCATGTACCAAGCGAACATCTCGGTCCACAAGTCGGCCCGCGAAGCGCTCGAGTCCGCCACGACCCTCGGGAGGTCCTGATCATGGCTCTCACCCCCATCGCCGGCATCGGTTCGATCGGTGGCAGCGCCGCCACCGCCGGTTCCAAGGCACCATCGGGCTTCGGCGACGCCATCGCCCGCGGCATCGAGAACGTGTCGAACCTGCAGTCCGCCGCCGACGGCGCGCTGTCCACCTTCGCCGCCGGCGGCAACGTCCAGATCCACGAGGTCATGGCCGCCACGTCGAAAGCCACGCTCGGCATGCAGGTCATGGTCGAGATTCGCAACCGCGCCCTCGAGGCGTACCAGCAGATCATGAACATCCAGGTCTGACCGACCGGGCCGCTGAACGTTCCACGAGGGATCACGAACGATGAAGTTCAACCAGCTGTTGGGAACATGGAAGCGCGTGCCGGTCGGCAAACGCGTCCTGCTGATCACGGTCGTGCTCGTCACCGCACTGGCCGGCACCATGGTCTACTCACGCGTCACGACGCCGACGTACGCCGTGCTGTACGGCAACGTCAGCGACGCCCAGGCGTCGGACGTGCTGGCCAAGCTCGATGCCAAGGGCATCGCGCACAAGGTGGAGGGCAACGGCACGCGCATCCTCGTGCCGCAGGACTCGCTCGTGAGCGCCCGCCTGTCGCTGGCCGCCGACGGCTTCAACGGCCGCTCGATGCCGGAGGGCTGGGGCATCATGGACAAGGAGGGCCTCGCCACCAGCGACATGAAGCAGCGCATCGACTACCAGCGTGCGCTGGAGGGCGAGCTCTCCCGCACGTTGATGGGCATCGACACCGTGAAGCTGGCCACGGTGCACCTCACGCTGCCGGAGAAGCCGATCTACGCCGGCGCCCAGACCAATGCGGTCAAGCCCACCGCGTCGGTGGTGCTCGACCTCTCCCGCCCCCTGTCGCCCGATGAGATCGAGACCATCCCGAATCTCGTGGCCAGCGCGGTCGAGGGCCTGACCGTCGCCAACGTCACGGTCGCCTCGAGCGACGGCACGACCCTCCACGCCGCCGGCGACAACCCGGCCGCTGGCGGGTCGGTCACGACCTCGAAGGCCATGAAGGCCACCGACGAGTACGAGAAGGCACTCTCGGACCGTCTCACCGTGCTGGCCCGCCAGCTCACCCAGCGGCCCGACGCCTCGGTCGTCGTGAAGGCCGACCTCAGCTTCGACGAGACGACCGTCGAGACCGAGACGGTCGACCCGGCCCAGCAGGTGCCGACGGCCGAGCACGAGAGCTCCGAGGAGTGGACGGGCACCGGCTCCCCCGCCGGTGGCACCGTGGGCGTCGACGGCGGTCCGCTGCCGAACGCCTCCGATTCCAACGGGACGTACAAGAAGGCCGACAAGACCACCACCTTCCAGGGTGGTCGATCCGTCACCAAGACCCAGCAGACGCCCGGCGGGGTCAAGCGCATGTCGGTGGCCGTCGTCGTGCCCTACGACGCCACCCTCGGCGATCCCGCCTTCGATCCTGCCGATGTCTCCCGCGTCGTCGGCGCCGCCGCCGCCATCGACACGGCCCGCGGCGACACGATCGAAGTCGCCACCGTGGCCGCAGGCCCCGTGCCCACCACCGTGGTCCCGCCGGTGGCGACGACACCGGTGCCGGGCGGGGTGTCCACACCCGTGCTCGGCGGTGTCGGTGGCTTCATCTTCCTGTTCGTACTCGTCCTCCTGCTCCTCAAGCGCAGGAAGAAGCGCTCGGCCGTGACGGCGACCGGCGGCCCGGCGGCACTCGGCGGTGTGCCCGAGACGTATGCCCTGCCGTCGTCGCTGTCCGTGTCGCACAGCGGTCCGAACCCCGAGCAGATGAAGGCCGAGACCGCCTCGATCAAGGCGGACCTCGACCGGATGGCCAACGAGACGCCCGAGTCCCTCGCCGCACTGCTGTCGTCGTGGCTCACGAAGGGCTGACCCCCGGGCACCGCCCCGGTGACGAACCCGCCGCTGCCCGCCCGGCGCACACCCGCCCCCGCACCACCGCCACCCTGCAGTCCACCGAACGAACGAACGCAACGAGGAACCCCGGATGACCGACGTGATGGAGAGGCAGACCGCGATGGCGGCCAAGCTTGCCGATCCAGCCCTCGTCGGTGCGCGCAAGGTGGCGGTCGTGATCGCCTCCCTCGGCACCGAGGCGGGAGCGCGGGTCCTCGGCCACTTCGCACCGCAGGAGGTCATGGCGATCATCCGCGAGGTGAAGGACCTGCAGAACGTGCCGCCCGACGAGGTCCGCACGTTGATGACCCGCCTCCGCGAGGAGGCGCAAGCCCAGTCCTTCGCGGTGAACGGCGGATTCGACCGGGCTCGGGACCTGCTGCGCAAGTCGCACGGCTCCGAGGCCGACAGCATCCTGGAGACCATCATGGCCGCCGCAGTGCAGGCTCCGTTCCAGTTCCTGCGCTCGCATCGCCCCGACCAGGTCATCCAGTACCTGTCGAGCGAGCATCCCCAGGTGATCGCACTGGTGCTGTCGCACCTGCCGCTCACCCTCGCCGCCCGCGTGATGGAGGGACTCGACTCGGTGACCCGGGCGGATGTCGCCGCCCGCTTCGCCACGCTCGAGAACGCGGACCCCGACGTGGTGGCCGAGGTGGAGCAGGTCCTCGCCCGCCGGGTCGGCTGGGGCGGCCCCACCGAGTCCGCCAAGGTGCTGGGCGGCGTGAAGCCGCTGGCCCAGATGCTCAACAACGTGGCCCGCGAGACCGAGAAGGCCGTGATCGAGGCGCTCGAGCGCATCAACCCGGCGCTCGCCGCCGAGGTCCGCGAGCTCATGTTCGTGTTCGAGGACCTGGTCTCGATGGACGACCGCTCGATGCAGGAGATCCTGCGGGCCGCCGACGCCCGCACCATCGCCCTGGCGCTGCGCGATGCGCCGCAGGCCATGAAGGACAAGATCGAGAAGAACCTGTC
>JANPGL010000238.1:0-3335 GCA_031423915.1 Actinomycetes bacterium
CCACCTCGGCGATCTGGATCTTGGTGCCGTCGGGAGCCGCGACACAGCGGAGCCCGCCGAGCGCCGGCAACTCGCGGGGCGTGAGGCCGAGCGCCACGTAGCTCGTGGCTTCGGCCATGCGCAGCACGAGCCGCTGCGGCACCAACCCGGTCAGCCGCCCGGGCAGCGCGCGCTCGTGGGGCGCGGCGAGCACGGTGACGATCCCGAGCGGCGCGCCGTCGCGCACGAGCGCAGCCACGTGGCCGAGCGCGTCGCGCTCACCCTCGGCGTCGAGCGCGTCGAGCACCGCGCCGGCGTTCTCGACGATCAGGACCACCAACGGCAGCGCGGCACCGTCGACGATCGTGGTGGGCCCGATGCCCGTGAGGCGGTGCAGGCGGGCCAGACCGCGTCGGCGGTCGAGCTCCTCGGTGAGCACCTCGAGCGCCCGGGCCGAGCGGGTCGTGTCGCCGCCGCTGGCGTATGCCCCGCAGTGGGGGAGGTCGCCGAGCGGGGCGAGGGCACCGCTGCCCCCGTCGATCACGTAGAGGTGCGCGTCGTCGACGGTGTGCGCCGCCGCCAGCCCGACGACGACGGTCGTGAGGGTGCGCGAGGTGTCGAGGCCGTTGGCGCCGAGTACGAGGAGGTTGCCGTCGGTCGCCCGCCAGCGGCGCGGGGTCTGCCGCTGGAGATCGGGTTCGTCGGCGAGGCCGAACAGCACCGACCACGGATCGGGCTCGCTCGCCGCCCACAGGTCGATGGCGTCGAGATTCGTCGGCAGCGGTGCCGGCCACGGAACGCGGGGCGGCCGGCACCCGCGCCGCCGAGCGGCGAGCCGTGCGGCGGCGGCCAGTCGCTCCAGGTCGGTAGCGCCGGAGGTACCGCCGACGGCCTCGCCGGCGATCGGGTCACTGTCGCCCCACAAGGTGAACGGGCGGACGGCCACCCGGCCGGTGTCGTTGGGCGGCGGCGTCGCGGCGGACACGAGCGCGGTCTGGAACGGATGCACCTCACCCGTGCCGAGACGAACCAGCGCCCGTCCGGGAGTACGGCGCGACAACCGCGCCGCGTCACCGGTACCGAGGACGTCGAACGAATCGGCGTCGTCCTGCACGCGCAGCGCCACCCGAAGGTTCGTGTTGGCCCGCACCTTGCTGTCGACGACGCCCGACGGTCGTTGGGTGGCCAGCACCAGGTGGATCCCGAGGCTGCGGCCGCGCTGGGCCACGTCGACGATCGAGGCGACGAAGTCGGGCAGCTCCGCGGCGAGCGTGGCGAACTCATCGACAACCACGACCAGACGGGCGAGTGGTTCGACCGGGTCGGCGGCGATGTACTGAGCCAGGTCGGACGCGCCGACGTCGCGCAGGAGGGTCTCGCGATGGCGGACCTCGGCGCGGAGGCATCGCAACGCTCGCGCCGCCAGGTGGGCGTCGAGACCCGTGACGACGGCGACGGTGTGGGGCAGGTCCGCGCAGGCATCGAAGGCACCGCCCCCTTTGAAGTCGACGAGGATGACGTTGACGTCGTCGGGGCTGGAGGTGGCGGCCATCGCGGCCACCCACGAGCGGAGCAGTTCGCTCTTGCCGGCTCCGGTGGTGCCGGCCACGAGCGCGTGCGGACCGTCGGCCACCAGGTCGAGCACGAGCGGCCCCGACTCATCGGCACCGATGGGTGCGGCCAGTCCGTGACCGGCATCCCACCTCCGTTGCAGGCATTGCGCCAGCCGCTCGATGTCGCCGAGCGCGCCATCGAGGTCGAGCACCGAGGCGAGTGCCACCCGAGTGGGCACGCCGGCGCCCGCCGCGGCGCGCTCGGGGTCGTCGAGACGGCCGAGCGAGCGGGCAAGGCCATCGGCCCACGCGGCGTCGACCCCCGTGAGGACAGCACCGTCGATCACGTCACCGCCGTCGATGATGCGCCCGGTCCCGTCGTCGGAGACCTCGATGACGACGTCGCACCACGCGGGCAGTTCGTCGATCGCCTCGGCGAGCACGATCGCCCGCAGCGCGGAACCGTGCCGGATCATGTGCTCGCGGAGCGCTCGCGCTCGCGCCGACGCCGGCGTCGTCACGAGCACGAGGCCGAACCGTCCGGGGCGTTCCGCTGCGCGGGTGCCGCGTCCCGGCTCCGGCGCGTGCAGCTCGTCGGCCAACGCCGCCACGACCGCGGATGACTCGTCGGTCGACATGGCCACGCGCCGCCCGCCGTTGTCGTCGTGGAGGTGGGGGAGCCACTTCAACCAGCTCCACGCACCGTCGGGTTCGGGCGGGTCGAGCAGGGCACCGAGCGCCAGGTCGGCCGGACCGTGCAGCGCCAGCGCCTGGCACGTGAGCCAGCGGGCGATCGCCGTGGCGGCGGCCGCTGGGCCGACGATGCCGACGGCGTGGCGGTCGGCTAGCGGCACCACGCACGGCGACGGCGAGAGCCGGGCCTGCTCACCCCGGCGGTCGTAGGGCCAGGTCACCGCGGCGGCGCCGACGCACAGGGCGAGAGCATCGTCGTGCGCGGCGCGTCGTTCCCAGACGGGTGCGGCCGCGGCGTCGGCCGCCCGTCGGAGCGCGGCCGGCCCCGGCGATGCGGCCCACCGACGCTCCCGCTCGGCCTCGGCAGCCAGCCGAAGCGCGGCGGCGTGCTCGGTCCGCGCCGTGGTCATGGCCATGGCGTGTCGCCGTTGCTCTCGCCGGTGGCGCACCCGACCCTCGCCCCATCGACCCAGTGCAAGCAGCGGGCCGGCGACGCCGAGGAGGGCGAACCGGGGCGAGAAGAGCAGCGCCATGGCGACGACCACGGGGAGCGGTCCCAGCACGGTCACCCACGACAGCGCTCCCGGAGCGCGTGGCTCGGCCGGCACGACGGGTCGTTCCGGTGGCTCGACGGGCGCAGCCGGAACGCGGCGCGGCGGCCGGTGCAGCACCACGAGACCGCGCTCGTCGGGCGGCCGTCGTCGCACGGGCGCCGGCGGTGCGCTCGTGACGCGGAACACGGCGCCGGGTAGCTCGATCCATCGGTCGGCGGTGTCAACGATGTCCGTCGTGTCGACGATCGCCGTCGTCGTGCCCACCAGCCCGCCGTGGAGGCCGCTGGGACCCGCCAGGGCCGGTCCGAGGGCGTGGCGCCCGGCGGTCAACGCCACGACGTCGCCCGCGCCCAGGCCGGCGACGTGGTGGAGCCAGGCGACGCCCGGCGCGGCGCCGACCTGGTCGACCGGGGCGCCGGCGGGGGCGGCAGCGTGGAGCATGGCGCCGCGCGCCGGTGCGGCGTCGGCCAGGGTGGTGACCGCGTCGACGGGCCGCCCGTCGAGCAGGAGCCGACCGGACGCGGGGGTAAGGCCGACCGCAACGGCCAGGTCACCC
>JANPGL010000239.1:0-5755 GCA_031423915.1 Actinomycetes bacterium
GCGACCCGGGGCCCGGGGCCCGCTAGCTTTTCCGACCCATGGCGAACATCCCGGAGAAGCCTTCGCTCGACGGCATCGAGCAGCACTGGACGGAGCGGTGGGAGGCCGAGGGCACCTACCGCTTCGATCGCACGCGCGGTCGGGAAGACGTCTTCGCCATCGACACGCCGCCGCCGACGGTGTCGGGGTCGCTGCACATGGGCCATGTGTTCAGCTACACGCACACGGACACCCTGGCCCGCTACCAGCGGATGCGGGGCAAGGCCGTCTTCTACCCGATCGGGTGGGACGACAACGGCCTGCCCACCGAGCGCCGGGTGCAGAACTACTACGGCGTGCGCTGCGACCCGACCGTGCCCTACGACCCGGCGTTCACGCCCCCGTTCCGTGGTGACCCGCCGAAGAACCACCACGCCATCGGCGTGTCGCGCCCGAACTTCATCGAGCTGTGCGACGAGCTGGTGGCCATCGACGAGCAGATCTTCGGCGCCGTGCTCCGCCGGCTGGGTCTGTCGTACGACTGGACGTACCTGTACTCGACCATCCACGACAACGCCCGACGCGCCAGCCAGCGCGCCTTCCTGCGCAACCTCGCGCGGGGCGAGGCGTACACGCAGGAGGCGCCGACGCTCTGGGACGTCGACTACAAGACCGCCGTGGCCCAGGCCGAGATGGAGGACCGCGAGGTCACCGGCGCCTACCACAAGCTGGCGTTCCACCGGGCCGACGGGGCCGGTGACCTGCTCATCGACACCACGCGGCCCGAGCTGGTGCCGGCGTGCGTGGCGCTGGTGGCCCACCCCGACGACGAGCGCTACCAGCCGCTGTTCGGCACGACCGTGCGCACCCCGCTGTTCGAGGTGGAGGTGCCAGTGCTGGCCCACACGCTCGCCGAGCCCGACAAGGGAACCGGCATCGCCATGATCTGCACGTTCGGCGACGTCACCGACGTGACGTGGTGGCGCGAGCTCGACCTGCCCTCGCGCGCCGTGGTGGCCCGCGACGGCCGCCTCGTGGCCGACGCCCCGTGGATCACCTCGGCCGACGGTCAGTCCCGCTACGCCGAGTTGGTGGGCCTGTCGGCCAAGCAGGCGCAGCGTAGGATCGTCGAGCTGCTCACGGCGTCGGGCGAGCTGCTCGGCGACGTGCGCCCCATCACCCATCCGGTGAAGTTCTACGAGCGCGGCGACCGCCCGCTCGAGATCGTGTCGAGCCGGCAGTGGTACATCCGCAACGGGGGCCGCGACGCCGCCATCCGTGCCGCCATGGTGGCCCGCGGTGGCGAGCTCACCTGGCACCCCGCGCACATGCAGCACCGCTACGACAACTGGGTCGAGGGCCTCAACGGCGACTGGCTCATCAGCCGCCAGCGCTTCTTCGGGGTGCCCGTGCCCGTGTGGTACCGACTCGACGGCGACGGCCAGCCCGACCACTCCGCGCCGCTCGTGCCCGACGAGTCCCGGCTGCCAGTCGACCCGTCGACCGACGTGCCCACCGGATACACCGAGGCCCAGCGCGGCGCACCGGGCGGGTTCGCCGGCGACCCCGACGTGATGGACACGTGGGCGACCTCGTCGCTCACCCCTCAGATCGCCGGCCGATGGGAGGACGACCCCGACCTCTTCGCCCGGGTGTTCCCCATGGACGTGCGGCCCCAGGCCCACGACATCATCCGGACGTGGCTGTTCGCCACCGTGGTGCGCAGTCACTACGAGCACGGGTGCGCGCCGTGGCGCCACGCCGCCATCAGCGGGTGGATCCTCGACCCCGACCGCAAGAAGATGTCGAAGTCGAAGGGCAACGTGGTCACGCCGATGGCGCTGTTCGAGCAGTACGGCACCGACGCCGTGCGCTACTGGGCGGCCTCGGGGCGGCCGGGCGTGGACACCGCGTTCAGCGAGGAGCAGATGAAGGTGGGCCGCAAGCTCGCCAACAAGCTGCTCAACGTGTCGAAGTTCGTGCTCGGGTTCCCGGTGCCCGCCGCCGGCGGCGGCACCGTGTCGAACCCGCTCGACGAGGCGATGCTCACGCGGCTCGGCGCGGTGGTGGTCGAGGCCACCGCGGCGTTCGACGAGTTCGACTACGCCCGGGCGCTCGAGCGCACCGAGGAGTTCTTCTGGTGGTTCTGCGACGACCACGTCGAGCTCGTGAAGGGACGGGCCTACGGCGCCGACGAATCGGCCGTGACGGCGTTGCGCGCCGCGCTGTCGGTGCTGCACCGCCTCCTCGCCCCGTTCCTGCCCTTCACCACCGAGGAGGTGTGGCGCTGGTGGCAGGACGGTTCGGTGCACGTGTCGTCGTGGCCCGTGGCGCCGGCGAGCGGGGGCGACGTCGCCGCGCTCGACGCGGTGTCGAGCGTGCTCGCGCTGGTGCGGCGGGCGAAGACCGAGGCGAAGGTCTCCCAGCGCACCCCGGTGTCGCGCTGCACGGTGACGGCCCCGGCCGAGCTGCTCGCCGCCCTCGTGGTCGGCACGTCCGACCTGCGCAACGCCGGGTCGATCGCCGAGCTCGCGACCGTCGAGGGCCCCGAGCTGACCGTGGCGGTCGAGTTGGCGCCGGCACCGCCCGCGCCTGCGTCCTGACCGCGGCGGGACCGTAGGCTGCCGCCCGTGATCGGGCGCAGCCGCCGGCGACGGGGCACCAGGACGTGGGGTCAGCGCGGCGTCCTGCTGATCAACCTCGCGGTCGTGCTCGCGTGCTTCGCGTCCGCCTACGGGGTGCGCTTCGCCAACGCCAAGGCCAATTCGATCCGTCGGGTCGTCATCGAACCGCGCCCGGTCCTGGCCACCGCGCCGCGCACGGTCCCCGTCGGCGTGGCCGGGACGGGTGCGCCGACCGGCGCCACCGCGGCACCGACGCGGCCGACGGCCCCACCCGTCAACTTCCTGGTGGTCGGCTCCGACAGCCGGGCGTGCATCGATCCGAACGCCGAGGACGCCGGGCAGTTCCTGGCCAAAGGCGACACCGGCGACCAGAGCGACACGATCATGGTGCTGCGCGTCGACCCGGGCACGAACGCCGCAGCCATCCTGTCGTTCCCACGAGACCTGTTCGTGAAGCTGGCCGGCTCGACCCGCTCGGCGAAGATCAACGCCGCGTTCGCCGGTGGGAACGCCAGCCGGCTCATCCAGACGATCGAGGAGAACTTCGCCGTCCCGATCGACCACTACGTGCAGATCGACTTCTGCGCGTTCAAGAACATCGTCGATGCTGTCGGTGGCATCCGCATCTCCTTCGAGTACCCGGCGCGCGACACGAACTCGGGGCTGTGGGTGCCCGAGCCGGGCTGCGTCTCCTTCGATGGCACGAACGCGTTGCGCTACGCGCGTTCGCGCTACTTCGAGTGGTCGACGAACGGCGGACGCACGTGGATCGACGACGGGACCGCCGACCGGGGCCGCATCCGCCGGCAGCAGGACTTCATCAAGCGGGTCATGCAGAAGGCGATCGACAAAGGGGCACGGCGGCCGCAGGTGGCGGCCAAGCTGCTGGACGCAACGCTGAAATACGTGAAGTTCGACAGCGAGTTGCAGGTGAACCAGCTGCTCGATCTGGCGGCGCAGCTGCGCTCGTTCGATCCGAGCACGGTACGGACGTTCCGCATCGACGGAACGGACGCCTGGGTGGGTGACCAGCAGGTGATCCGACCGTCGCTGAACAGCGCGGCGACCAAGCAGATCCTAGCCCTGTTCCGTGGTGAGGTGCCGTTGGTCGCGGGCTCGGCGACGACGACCGCCGCCAGCCCGCCCGGGGACGGCGCCGACGGGACGACGACGGTGGCCGAGGCCGTGACGACCGTGGTCGTGGCCACGACCGCGTTGGCCCCGTCGACCCCGACGGTGCGTTCGACGACGAGCACGGCCGCGGCACCGCTCCCCGGCGAGGATGCCGTCGGCTACCTCCCCCCCGACGACCCCACCTGCCGCTGACCAGGCGAAACCCTCACTCGCAGAATCTTCGAAGATTCTGCGGGTGAAGGCCCCGGTCAGAGCACCCGCTCGAGTGCCTGGGGGATGTCCGTCGGCCCGTCGATCGTGGCGAGGCGTGCACCCGTCGCTGCCGCGAACGCCTCGGCGTCGGCGGAGTCTCCCGCCGGAGCCAGGATGACCAGCTCCTCGAGGGCAGCTGCGGCCCGGTGCGCATCCCCCGGCACCGTCGACCGACAGTCCGACAGCAGCACCACGATTCGCCGACCGGCAGTCGATCGGTCGAGCTGCCGACCCGCTGTTCGCAGGGCCAACGCCAGGTCCGTGGTCCCGAAACCGCGCAGCGTCAAGACGTCGGTCACCACCGCCTCGGTCGATTTCGGGATGTCCTGGCTCTTGGCGACGACGGCATCGGCGGCGAACGCCACCACGCTGTAGTCGCTCGCCGCTCGGGTCGCCACGGCCGCAGCCGCCACCGCTGCCGTGGCCAGCGGCCGACCCGTCATCGACCCGGACCGATCGACGAGCAGGCACAGTCCCGTACCCGGCTTGGCCCAGTCCCGGACCACCAGGTCGGCGGGATCGACTGCGGACCCGGTGCCGCGAGCGATGGCGATCGCCTCCAGCGAGCCGTCGAGATCGATCTCACCGCCGTCGTCGCGGAAGTGACGGCGCACCATCCGTCCGACTCGACGCGGGCGTGGCCGGCCGCGCCGAGCAACGTCGACCATGATCCGGCCGGCCAGCCGCCGGGCCAACGCCCGGAGTCGTTCGTCGGTCGCGCCGGTCAGGTCGGCGAGCAGCGCGAGGGCGGCGTCGGGATCGGACTGCATCCCCTTGTCGAACGCGTCCTCGTCGAGCTGGCCGACCTCGGGTGAGACCTCGTCGAACCCGTCCGTCCGGGCCAGGTCACGCCGGGCACGGGTTCGCCGGCCGGCCTCGCTGACCGCCTTGTCGGCGGCTGCGCCTTCCTTCACCGCCCCGGAGGCGCCCCCTTCGGGGCCGGGGCTTTTCCCCCGCCGCCGCCCGTGTCCTCGGTGTGCTTGGGCATGAACAACTCGCCCCAGATCTCGCGGATGATGTCCTCCGCCGGGCGGGAGCAGCCCTCACGTACCCGTATGCGACCGGACAACGCCAGCAGCGCGGCGTCGAGGCCGAGCCAAGGATCGGTGGGGTCGACGCCACGGAGCGCCCCGAGCCGCTGCGCCACCAGTACGAGATCGATGGCTCCCCGCACCGAGGAACCGATGCGCACATCGGCGTGCGATCGCGTCCGCCGTACCACTTCGACCACGTTGACCAGCCACGACGCATCCACCGAAGAATCTGCGCAGATTCTGCGGCAGATGGCCGACTCGTCGTCGGCCGACTGGTAGTCGACCGCCAATCGGCACGTACGGTCGTAGATGGCCGACGAGATGCGCGCCGTGCCGACAGCGTCGAACGGGTTCATGGCGGCCACCAGCGAGAAGCCGTCGGCGGCGGCCACCCGACCCAACCGGGGGACGTGCAGCTCCCGCTCGCTCATCACCGTGACGAGAACGTTGAGCGTCTCCTCGGGGATCCGGTTGATCTCCTCCACGTAGAGCAGCGAGCCGTCGCGCAGCGCCGTGACCAACGGACCGTCGACGAACACCGACGGGTCGTACCCCTCGGCCAGCACCCGCGCCGGGTCGAACGAGCCCACGAGGCGCGCCGGCGTGAGCTCGGCGTTGCCCTCGACGAACACGAACCCGACACCGAGCTCCTCGGCGACGGCCCGGAGCAGGGTCGACTTCCCCGTCCCTGGCGGCCCCTCGAGCAGGATGTGGCGGGCGGCCCCGAGGGCC
>JANPGL010000240.1:0-4507 GCA_031423915.1 Actinomycetes bacterium
CTGCCGGACGGGACCGGTCAACGGGCGCGACGGCTGGGTGGCTTGCCGGGCGGCTTGACCGGTTCGGGCCGGTGGACCGACCTACGGCATCACCACCGCAGGTGGTGCCACGGCACCCCCACCCGCCGCCGAGCGCACCGGCGTGTCCGGTCGTGGTGGCGGCCGGGGTCGCGCGTGTGGACGCCCGACCCCGCCGTCGTGTGCGTGGGCGGTCAGGCCGCGAGGGGGACGCTGAGGAGCTCGGCGAGGTAGGCGATCACGTCGGGATGGATGGAGGTGTCGTTGCCGTCGTCGTCGGGTTCACCACCAACGAGCAGGACCGGTCCGACGATCCAGTCGCCGGCATGGAGGAACCGGTCGGCGAGGTGGGTGGCGAGGTCGTTGCTGGCCATGGCCGGGTCACCGTCGAGGTGGCGGCCCTTGCCGTCCTCGTTCAGGTACAGCCGGGTCGCGTGCCCGGCGACGGTGATCGTGATCCCTTCGATGTAACCGTCGACGTAGCGTTGGAACGCGGCGAGGTCACCCGGGTCCAGTGTCACGACACGTGGGGTGGTCCCGTCGACCGCGACAGCGACGGCGGTGATCGCGCCCGGTTCGCGGGCGGTGCTGGTGTTGGTCATGTGCGGGTCTTCTTTCGATGGAAGAGTCCGTGCAGTGATCCCCAACGAGCCATGACGGGCCGGGCGGGGTTCGCCCTACGGGCGTGACAAGGTCTGCCGGTCGGGACCGGTCAACGGGCGCGACGGCCGGGTGGCTTGCCGAGCGGATTGACCGGTTCCGGCCGGTGGACCGACCTACGGCATCACCACCGCAGGTGGTGCCACGGCACCCCCACCCGTCCGCCGGGCTCGCCGGCCCGTCGGTCGTGGTGGCTGACCCGAAGTAGGCGATCACGTCGGGACGGATTGAGGTGTCCTCGCCGTCGTCGTTGTGTTCACCAGGAACGAGCGGGACCTGCCCCAAGACCAATCTCCAGGTTGAGGAACCCGTCGACGAGGCGCGAGCCGAGGTCGTTGTCGCCGACTACCGGGTCACCGTCGAGGGCGGCGGCACCCCCCGGCCCGGGGTCGACGGTGTCCTCGAACAGGGATGATGGTGACTCCAGTTGGCGACCGCAATCCGGTGGATGGGCGCCCTCTGCCGGGACCTATCCGACGGCTAGCACTTGTGCTACTGTTGGGGTATGGGAACGCCTGTTGGGCTCCGAGAACTGCGCCAGGACGCGTCCGAGCTCGTCCGCCGCGTTGAGGCGGGGGAGGAGATCGACATCACCGTCGCCGGTCGCCTCGCCGCCCGGCTGGTTCCCGCTGCGCCGAAGCGGTGGCAACGGTGGGCCGACATCGCCAACCTGTTCACTGGCCCACCCGACCCGGACTGGAATCGCAACCGCGACCTGATCGACCAGAAGCTCGACAACCCGTGGGATCAGACGTGAAGGCCATCCTGGACACGAGCGTCGTCATCGCCACCGATGTCCCCGAACTCGAGGGCGAGCTGGCCATCAGCGCGGCGACGATCGCAGAGCTCCACTTCGGCGTGCTCGTCACCGCCGACCCGGACGTGCGAGCAGAACGGCTGCGACGACTGTCGCTGCTCCAACGAAGCTTCGACGCACTACCGATCGACGACGACGTGGCCGTCAGCTACGGCCTCCTCGCGGCCGCTGTCGTCGCAGCAGGACGCCAACCACGGGCCCGGGTCATGGATCTGCTGATCGCAGCAACCGCCCACGCGCACGACGCCCGGCTCCACACACGCAACGCCGCCGATCTCGTGGGACTCGAGCACCTCGTCGACTTCGCCACGGTGTAGCCGCCCGCGCTCCGCTGTTTCCGCGCGCCAGCCGCGGCAATGACCAGCTGGCGCGCCAGGCCGTTCGACGCCGGTGAACCACGCCTGGCAGTCCTACAAGGAACCGCACCATCGCTCTTGAGGAGCGCTAGCCGCGAGGGCTGTGTACCAGGCGAGCCCGAACGAAACCCGCCAGGTACGGGCAACGTTCACAGCGCCGACCGAACGATCCGCGGCGCAATCGTGCGGACAAACGCAACGTGCGCCAGGCCCGGATGGTCGATACCCGCTCGGCCAGGGAGGACCGATCCCCACCCGCTGGGGCGCCGGAAGGGTCGGCGGTGTCGCGCTCGACGCAGTGTTCGATGGTCCACGGTGTTGTAGTTACAACAACGTGATTCGTCCGCCGTTGCGGTGTTGGAAAGACCTGAGACGCCGATAAGGCCCACCGTCCGCCATCCACCGTCGAGAGCGCCGAGGGGAGGCGGAATACGTCCGGGGGTCCCGGTGTAAGGTCAGGGTCCCGCCGTCATGACGGCCACCACACCGCGAAAAGGCCGGACACATGAGACGTTTCCACATCACACTGACGGGCATGGCCCTCTTCCTCGGCGCCGTGGCTCTCGTCGGCGTTTCTCCCTCGAGCGCAGCCTCGAACGGGCCCCGCCCGAAGCAGCCGATCAGCCGCAACTTCGACGACGGCGACGGCATCCCCGGGCTCGAGATCGGCTATGGCGACTTCTCCGCGCAGTGCCAGACCTACATCGGTGGTGCCAACCCGTACCAACCCTTCACCACCTCCGTCAACGTCATCAGTGGCGACAAGGTCAACGTGGGCGCCGGTGTCAACCAAGGCTGCTATGCCCCGCAGAACGAGACGACGATCGCCGTCAACCCGGCCAACCCGAACAACCTGGTGGCTGGCTCCAATGACTACCGCGACTGCTGTGTCGTGTCCGGCACCAGCTTGCGCAACGACGGAAGTGGATGGGCGTACACGTCGATGGACGGCGGACGGACCTGGGCGAACATCAAGTTGCCCGGGCTCGGATCCTCCGGGGATCCGAACGGTGTGTTCAAGAAGGTCACCTCAGTCGGCGATCCTGCCATCTCGTTCGGCAAGAACAACACTGTCTACTACGCCAACATCGCCTTCAACCGGGTCGACAACTCCGACGTCATTGTGGTGAGTGTGTCGCACGACGGCGGCCTCACGTGGGGTCAGCCGGTGCTCGTGGCCAACAGCGGTGGCGCGGTCTACTTCAACGACAAGGTGTGGGTGGGCGCGAATCCGGCCAACGGCGAGGCATACATCTCCTGGACGCGTTTCAAGGACAACCCGCAGATCGGCTACGTCGAGTCGCCCATCGTGGTGTCGCGCACGAGCGACTACGGCACGACATGGTCATCGTGGACCGGGGTGAGCGGACCGTACCGATACAACCAGGGCTCGGTGCCGATCGTTGGCAACGACGGAACGGTGTACATCTCCTTCGAAGGGGCGGTGGCGGCCGACAACTACAACGACTACAACATCGTCGCCAAGTCCACCGACCGGGGCGCCACGTGGACGCAGACCGTCGTCAGTCGTAACACCGACGAGAACTTCCCGACCTACGGCGGCCGGGGCGTGCTGACGGGATATCACTTCCGCACCAACACCTTCCCGGCGCTGACCATCGATCGTGTCACCGGTCGCCTGCACATGGCCTGGGCCGACAACCGGCTGGGCAACTCGACCACGACCAACGTCCAGGTGTACACCCAGTCTTCGGCTGACGGCCTGGCGTGGACCACGCCAGTGCGGGTCACCTCCGGGAACTCCGACCGGATCTACCCGTGGGTGGCGGCCAATGGTGGCAAGGTCGTGATCTCGTACTACACGACCGAGTACGCGACGGGGCTTCAGCTCGATATGGCCGCCTCGGTGTCGACCGACGGTGGCGCCACCTTCGGCGCCGCGCGTCGCCTGACCGAGGAATCGTCGGACCCGTTCATCCAGTTCGCCGGCGGCGCCTTCATCGGTGATTACACCGGCATCGCCATGGGATCGGACAACGTGGCCCATGCCATCTGGACCGACTTCCGCGGTAATCCCGGCGTCAACCTGCCCGGCCAGGACGCCGTCACCGCATCGATCTCCTGATCGGCACTGGCAACTCGAACGTCCCGTGCGCAGGACCGGTCTTGATGGCCGGGTCCCGCGCACGGTTCGCGTGTCGCGAGGCGAGCCTCCTAGCGAATCGGGTACGGTCACGACCTTGTCGAGTGCCGTCCTGTGAGCCCGCTCGTTGTGATGTCACCGTTGACCGATCCATCACTAATCTACGACTCGTTGCTGCACCCGTGGTGGGCCTGGAACGGGCTGGCGCAGGGCTACGTCTTCACGGGCCGTGGCGTCGACGCGTTGGCGGCCGCGGAGGAGGGCCTCCGTGTCGCCCGCGCCGCGAGCGACCCCCTCTTGATCGCGGCGGCCCTGGCCGCGGTCTGGGCCAATCGTGCCGCCTTGTCGGCCGATCCGCGCGACCGCGACGAAGCGGCCGAGTCCGTGACGGCCGCCGCGACCATCGGATGCCCCCACGGTGCTGAACCTGGCCTACTTCTGTCGTGGGTACGTCGAAGGGTTCGTCGACGCCGCGCAGGCCCAGCTCGATCGATGCGCCTGGTCAGTCGTGACGGAGCAGGTCCAGGTTCCGAAAGGTCGGCGGTCGCGATG
>JANPGL010000241.1:0-2962 GCA_031423915.1 Actinomycetes bacterium
CGGGCCGCCGTAGGCGTAGACACTAAACGAAAAGTCGGTCACGAAAGGACATCGCCCTTCCATGATCTCGAAGAGGAACTGAGCGTAGGCCTGACGGTAGTTGAAGCGGTCGCGGGTGGACATGAAGCACCTACGTCAGAAGACGGTAACTGTGTTGTTCAGTTAGCTGTCTTCCTCAGCGGTGCCAGCGGTGACCGTGGAACGGCGACCAAGCAGCGGAGCCTGACACCGCTGCGCCGCCCGGCCGTTCGTTCCTCGTGACCGGGGCCACGGTGCTGCCCATGGAGGGCCGACGCGTGGTGATCGACCCCGGCGCGGTGCTCGTGCTCGACGGGCGGATCGCCGCCGTCGACACGGCCGAGGCGATCGGCCACCACCCCGCCGCGGCATCCGTCCCCGTCCTCGACCGCACCGGCCACGCCCTGCTCCCCGGCCTTCACAACCTGCACCTGCACTCCGGCCTGCTGCGCGGCACCGCCGAGATGCTGTCGGTGTGGGAGTGGCTCACCGAGCACGTCGACCCGGCCCACCGGGCGCTCACCCCCGAGATCGCCGAGGCCGCCAGCTGGATGGCCTACACCGAGAGCGTCCGCTTCGGCACCACGTCGGTGCTCGACATGTGGCGCTTCATGGAGGGCTCGGCGCGCGCCGCCGAGGGCGTCGGCATCCGCGCCACGCTGTCGCCCTACATGGCCGACGAGTACGACTACTTCGAGTCGCTCGCCTCCAACCGCTCGCTGCTCGAGACGCACCGCGTCGCCGCCGGCGGGCGCGTGCGCTCGTGGGTGGGGCTCGAACACTTCTTCTACTGCTCGGAAGAAATGTTCCGCGATGCCGTGGCGCTGGCCACCGAGTTCGACGTGGGCATCCACGTCCACTGCTCCGAATCGCACTCGGAGGTCACCGAGATCGAGAAGCGGTGGGGCCGGCGCCCCGTGCACGAGCTCGCCCACCGCGGCGTGCTCGACCGGCCGACGGTCATCGGCCACGGCGTGTGGCTCGACGACAGCGAGGTCGACGTGCTGGCCCGCACCGGCACCGCCGTGGCCCACTGCCCGTGCTCCAACATGAAGCTGGCCTCCGGCGTGGCCCGCATCGGCGCCTATCGCGCCGCGGGTGTCACGGTCGGCATCGGCAGCGACGGCGAGAAGGAGAACAACAACCTCGACCTGTTCGAGGAGATGAAGGTCGGCGCGCTCCTTCAGAAGGTGACGCTCATGGACCCCGCCGCCGGCGATCCGTGGGACCTGCTCGACATGGCGACCCTCTCGGGGGCACGAGCGCTCGGTCTCGCCGCCGTCACCGGTTCGCTCGAGGTGGGCAAGGACGCCGACCTCGTCACCGTCGACCTTCGCGGCGTCCACTTCGTGCCGGTGCTGCACGGCGCCGATCTCAACATTCCGACGCATCTCGTCTTCACCGCCCGGGGCCACGACGTGGCCGACGTGTTCGTGCAGGGTCGCCCGGTCGTGGCCGGCGGGAAGGTGCTCACCGTCGACGTGCCCGCCGTGGCCGCCCGCGCCCAGGCCGCCGCCGAGGACCTGTTCGACCGCCGCCGCGCCCAGCGCGCCGCCGACGCCGCTTCGTAGGGCGCTGCGCTCCCGCCCTGCTCGGACGCTGCGGCCGGTCCGGCACCGAACGTTGAACGTGCACATCACGGCTTGACGAGCCGCTGAGGACATCAAGAGCGCCTCTGGATCAAGTGGTGCCGCCGCGTGGTCGAAGAACTGTGCAGGGTGCTGCTTCCGCCGTATCGCCCGCAGAGGTTCCCCGTTCTCCAGCTCCTTGGGGGACGGTCCCGAGCGATCGGCAGGTCTGTCCAGCATGGTTCATCAGCGACTGTTGAAGTCCGCGTACGTCCTCACCGCCCTCGCAGCGGTCGCCGGCGCGTTCGGGGTGGTGCGCTCCGGCGCATCCGGTACTCCCGGCCCCGCGGCGCCGCCGCCCGTGACCGGTGCGACCGTCGCCGGCGTGTGTGGCAACACGGCGCTCCTCGCCGGTCCGTCGTCGGCGCCGGCGGGGGCCATCACGGTTCGGGCCGGTAGCTCCATCCAGTCCGTCGTCGACGCCAACCCCGAGGGCACCACGTTCTACCTACCCGATGCGCTCTACGCCTTCAGCGGCCCGGTGACACCGAAGTCGCGCGACACCTTCATCGGTGGCCCGGCGACGGTGATCGATGGCGCCAACTCGGCGACGTCCGCGTTCAAAGCCGGTCGCTCCTTCGGCACCCCGTGGGTGATGGCCGACGACGTGACCCTGCGCCACCTCACCGTGCAGCGCTTCAACGCCCATGACGACCAGGTCGTCGTCAACGCCGACGCCGGCGACGGCTGGACCGTCGATCGCGTCACCGTCGCCGACAACCACGGCGGCGCCGTGATGATGGGCTCGCGCAACACCATCGTGAACTCGTGCCTGACCCGCAACGGCCAGTACGGGTTCAACACCTACCGCTGCCGCGGCTACGGCTCGAACGGCTGCCTCTCCTCGACCACGGTGACCGATCTCGTCATCGACCGCACCGAGATCTCGTACAACGACACCGAGAACCTGGCCATCAACAACCCGAACTGCGGCTGCTCCGGCGGTGGCAAGTTCTGGGACGTGCGCGGCGCACGCGTGACGAGCAACTGGGTGCACCACAACAACTCGGTGGGCCTGTGGGCCGACACGAACGACGCCGACTTCCTCTTCCAGGGCAACGTCATCGAGGACAACCACGCCGCGGGGATCATGTACGAGATCTCGTACTCGGCGCGCATCGTCGGCAACACGTTCCGCCGCAACGCCATCGGTCAGGGCTCGCGCCGGCTGGCCAACGGCCCCGGTGACTACTTCCCCGACGGTGCCGTCTACATCTCGGAATCGGGCGGCGACGCCGCCGCCCTGGCCGCCGCTCGCGGCCGCGGCGAGTCGTGGACGCAGGTGAACGCCGACCTCGACACGCTCGAGATCGCCG
>JANPGL010000242.1:0-9343 GCA_031423915.1 Actinomycetes bacterium
CGGCGACACCGTGATCGTGCGCAAGGCCGGCGACGTGATCCCCGAGGTCGTCGGCCCGGTGCTGAGTGCCCGGCTCGCCGACCGCGAGCCGTGGGTGTTACCGACCGTGTGCCCGTGCCCGCTGCGCTCGACGCTGGTGCGGGCCGAGGGCGAAGCCGACACGCGCTGCGTCGAGCCCGACTGCCCGTTCCAGCGCGACGCCCGCATCATCCACTTCGCGTCGCGCGGTGCGATGGACATCGAGGGCGTCGGCGAGCGCACGGTCTTCGCGTTCAGCGACGCCGGCCTGGTGCAGGATGCCGCCGACATCTACTCGCTGCGAGTCGACCAACTGCTGGCGCTCGAGGGTTTCGCCACCATCTCGGCCACCAACCTGTTGGCCGCCATCGAGGGCTCGAAGACGCGCCCGCTGCCGCGGCTGCTGGTGGCGCTCGGCATCAAGCACCTGGGGCCTGCGGCAGCCGAGGCGCTAGCCAGGGCGTTCGGCAACCTCGATGCCATCGTCACGGCCAGCGAGGCTGACCTGGCCACCGTCGAGGGTGTCGGCCCGGTGATCGCCGCCTCGATCGTGCGCTGGTTCGCCGATCCCCGCCACCGTCTCGTGGTCGACAAGCTGCGCGACGCGGGCGTCGAGTTCGGCAACGTGCAGACGTCGGTGCTGCCCCAGGTGCTGGCCGGCAAGGCCGTCGTGGTGACCGGCACGCTCGAGGGCTTCACCCGCGAGGAGGCCGAGACCGCGGTGAAGGACCGGGGGGGCAAGAGCCCCGGCAGCGTCAGCAAGAAGACCTTCGCGGTGGTGGTCGGCGACGAGCCGGGCGTCAGCAAGGTGGCGAAGGCGACGGAGCTGGGCCTGCCCGTCCTCGACGTCGACGGCTTCCGCCACCTGCTCGACACCGGCGAGCTACCGCCGGACTGACCCGTCAGGTCTTGACGTCGAAGCCCCACGTGAACGTGCGGGCCTGCTCCCTGGTCTCGGTGACGCGCCAGTAGTGCGCGGTGATGGTGTGTCGGCCGGGGCTGAACGCCTCGATCGTGGCGCCCTGGCGCGGCGTGAACAGCACGGTGCCCTGCCGAGGGTCGTACTGCGCGTCGAGCTGTTCGGTGAACGGCTTGGCGCCGCCCTCGGCCTGACCCTGTTCGGTCGTGGGAATGAGCTGGCCGTCGATGAGCAGCTCGCCTCGGTAGCCGGTCTGGAGATCGATGCCGACGGTCTCCTGGTTGACCTGGAGACTGTCGCCCGGCTCGGGGATCAGGCGCTCGATCGCGGGGTCCGACGGCTTGTTGCCCGCGTCACCGGTCTTGGCGCTGGCGAAGCCGGCGACGATCAGGCCGAGCCCGAGCGCGATGACCGCGCCGAAGCCGATGCGCTGGCGCCGCGTCCAGGGGGACTCGGTTTGGGTGCTGGTGGCCACGCCGCCATGATGGCCCAGCCCCACCCGTGGGCGCCTGTCGGGGCCTCGCCGGCGGTGGTGGCGACGGCGTGCCCGACTCGGGGGCGGGCCGGCCGCTAGCGTGGTCGGCGCCATGGCGGTCTCTCGCGATGCATCCCGAGCCGCAGACATCGGGCGAACGTTGGGCGGTCGCTACCGGTTGGTGGCCCCGCTCGGAACCGGCGCGTCCGCCACGGTGTACCTGGCCGAGGACGTGATGCTCGCCCGCAAGGTGGCGGTCAAGGTGCTGCACCCCTCGCTGGCGGCCGACGCGGCGTTCCTGAAGCGGTTCCGGGCCGAGGCGCAGGCGGCGGCTGCGCTCAGCCACCCCCACGTGGTCGCCGTGTTCGACTGGGGCACCGACCAGAGCCTGGACGGCGGCCAGGCGGCCGGCGAGTGGGCCGGGGCGCCCTACCTGGTCACCGAGTACCTGGCCGGCGGGAGCCTGCGGGCCATGCTCGACCGGGGCCGGCTGCTCACGCCGTCCCAGGCGCTGATGGTCGGTCTCGAGACATGTCGCGGCCTCGAGTACGCCCACGCACAGGGCCTGGTGCATCGCGACATCAAGCCGGCCAACCTGCTGTTCGGCGACGACGGCCGGCTGCGCATCGCCGACTTCGGCCTGGCCCGCGCCATCGCCGAGGCGGCCTGGACCGAGCCGGCCGGCGTGGTGCTCGGCACCGCCCGCTACGCGTCGCCGGAGCAAGCCAAGGGCCAATCGGTCGACGGCCACACCGACGTGTACTCGCTGGCGCTCACGCTCGTGGAATCGGTCACGGGTAGCGTGCCGTTCGCCGCGGACACCACGGTGGCCACCCTCATGGGGCGCATCGACAAGCTGCTCCCGGTGTCCGCCGAGCTCGGCCAGTTGGCGCCCGTGCTCGAGCGCGCCGGGCGCCCCGATCCGGACGAGCGCTTCGATGCGCCCGACCTGGCCCGGGCGCTCGTGCAGATCGCCCGCCTGATGCCGCGGCCGGCGCCGCTGCCGCTGGTGCGCGCCAGCACGTTCGACCGCGTCGACGAATCGCCCACGTCGCTGTCGCCGCCCACCGCCCTCGCCGCGGGCGACGGGCCGCCGCCGGTCGGGTCGCCGTCCTCGCTGCCGGTGCCGCCGCCCGCCCCGCGGTTCGAGGAGCCGGTTCCGCCGGTCACGATCGACACCGCCAGCCGTTGGGCCGGTCCCGCACCGGCACCCTCGCTGCACCCCGAGCCGGTGGTGTCGCCGGAGATCACGCCCGCGCCGGTCGTCGCGCCGGCATCGGCGGCCACCCCCGCACTCCCGCCGGCGATCGTGCCGGGCGAAGGCGGTCCGCGCCACCGGCCCCGCAGGCTGCTCGCCGTCCTCGCCGTCGCCGTCCTCGCCGGCCTCGGCGCCGTCGGCTTCCTGCTCCTGCGGCCGGGCTCGCCCAAGAGCTACTCGGTGACCGA
Organism: Actinomycetes bacterium; assembly: GCA_031423915.1. Classification (GTDB taxonomy): domain Bacteria; phylum Actinomycetota; class Acidimicrobiia; order Acidimicrobiales; family Ilumatobacteraceae; genus JANMAT01. The sequence goes on from JANPGL010000242.1 coordinate 2,859, forward strand.
CTACGTCGGCCAGCGTGTCGACCAGGTGAGCAACGCGGTGGGCCCGTACGGGTGGGACATCCAGGCCGAGGAGGTCTTCGACGAGTCCGTCGAACCGGGCGTGGTCGTTCGCCAGAACCCCACCGGCGGCAGCCTTCGCCGTGGCGAGCAGCTCGTGCTGTGGGCGTCGAAGGGGCCCGAGCCACGCGGCCTGCCCGAGGTGAAGAACCTGCCCCAGGCCGACGCCGAGGCGGCGCTGGCGAGGGCCGGCCTGGCGGCCAAGGTCGTCGGCGACGCCTTCGACGAGGCCGTGCCACCGGGCGTGGTCCTCTCGTGGTCGGTGGCCGATCACCCGGAGTACGCCGTCGGGCAGAAGGTGGTCAAGGGCACCGAGGTCCAGCTGACCCTCTCGAAGGGTCCGCAGCCCCGGACGCGCCCGTCGCTCAAGGACCTTTCATGGGAGCAGGCCCAGGCCAAGCTGACCGAGCTCGGTCTGGTGGCCGTGCGTCAGCCCGACGAGTTCAGCGACACCGTGGCCGCCGGGATCGTCGAGCGCGTCGAGCCGCCGGTGGGCGCCAAGCTCAACCGGGGCGACGCCGTCAACGTGTGGATCTCGCTCGGTCCCCAGCTGTTCGACGTGCCGAACCTGGTGGGCATGAGCATCGAGCAAGCCAAGGCCGCCATCGTCAACGGCGGCATCTTCAGCCCGGGCTCCGTCACCGGGCCGATCACGGGCACCGTGGTGGCGGCCTCACCCGGTGCGGGCGAGAAGCAGCGACGCGGCACCGTGATCAACCTGACGCTCGGTTGACCTCCCCGGAGCTTTGCCGCCTGACGGTGGGCGGATAACGTTCGCCCCTGCGTCAGGCCTCTGGCCGAGGGGGAGAGAACCATGGGTGCGTTGGACGGGCGGGTCGCGATCATCACCGGAGCCGGGCGAGGGCTGGGTCGCGAGCACGCGCTGCTCTTCGCCGCCGAGGGCGCCAAGATCGCGGTGAACGATCTGGGCGGCACCAACGACGGCACCGGCGCGGACTCCACGCCGGCGCAGCAGGTCGTCGACGAGATCAAGGGGATGGGCGGGGAGGCCGTCGCCAACTACGACAACGTCGCCAGTTGGGAAGGCGCCCAGCGGATGGTGAACACCGCCGTGGAGACCTTCGGCGACCTCGACATCCTCGTGAACAACGCGGGCATCCTGCGCGACCGGGTGCTCGTCAACATGACCGAGGCCGAGTGGGACGCCGTCATCGAGGTGCATCTGAAGGGTCACTTCGCTCCGACGCGCTGGGCCGCCGCCTACTGGCGCGAGCAGACGAAGGCCGGCAGCACGCGGCCCCGCAACGTCGTCCACACGTCGTCCACGTCGGGCCTGTTCTCGAACCCGGGGCAGACCAACTACGGCGCGGCGAAGTCGGGCATCGCCACGTTCAGCCAGATCTGCGCCAAGGAGCTCACCCGCTACAACGTGAAGTCGAACTGCATCGCCCCGGCGGCGCGGACCCGGCTCACGCTGGCCACCCCCGGCCTCGGCGAGATGCTGGCCGAGCCGAAGGACGCCGGGGCGTTCGACCTGTGGGACCCGGCCAACGTGTCGCCCCTCGTGGCCTACCTGGCCTCCGAGGCGTGCACCTTCAACGGCGAGACGTTCTTCGTGCAGGGCGGCAAGGTGACCCGCGTGAAGACGTGGGAGTTCGGTGAGGGCGTCGAGCAGAACGACCGCTGGTCGGTTGCCGACCTCACGACGGCCCTGGCCAAGCTGGCCTGACGCCGGTCACGCGTCCGGGTGGCTACAACCCCGGGTCGCGGCAGGTTTCGCGCAGCTCGGCGGCCACGACCGCGTTGTCGAGCAGGCCGGGTTGGGTGCGGAGCTGCTTCGTGGTGACGGCATCGACGGTGTTGGTGGCGAGGTCGATGCCGTAGCGACCGCACACGACCGTCGAGGTCACGGTGCCGTTCGTGCGCGACACGCTGACGACGCCCGCATAGACGTCGTAGGTGCCGCCCGGCACGGCGGCGACGCGGGCCGGCACGACGGTGGCGGCCTCGATGGCGCCCCAGAACTGCTGGTACGTGTCGTCGCTCACGGCGTTCTTCGGAACCAGCGCTCGCACGCGGCTCTAGTCCTTGCGCACGATGGTGTCGTTGAGGTCGCGGGTGACGGCCACCGCACGCTGCTCTTGCGCGGACAGCGACGGCCCGGCGTCGGTCGTCGTCGTGGGCGCAACGGTCGTCTTTGCCACGGTGCTGGTGGGCGCTATCGGCGCGGTGGTGACGGGCGCGGTGGTGACGGGTGCGGTCGTCGCGGGTGCGGTCGTCGCGGGTGCGGTGGTGACCGGCAGGACCGAGGCGGCCGACGTGGCGGATGCGATCGTGGCCGCCGAGGTGGCCGACGCGGCGGCCGTGGTGCGCCCGTCGTCGCGGGCGCGGAACGTGACGCCCGTGGCGATGGCCAGGAGCACGCCCGCGGCGACGATCACGCCGGCCCAGCGACGCGCCTGCTGGCCCGTGGTGGGCTCGAGCCAGTCGGTGGGAATGGCGCTGACGTCGGCGTCGATGGGGTCGGGCGACGGGGGGATCAGCAGCGCGGCCGACGGTCCCAGCTCGAGATCGTGGCGGTGTCCTCCGAGGAGTGCACCGACCGGTCGTCCGCACCAGGGGCATTCGGCCGACTCCGCGGCGAACACGTTGCCGCACTCGGCACACGCCGTCGGTTGGAGCGGGGTCGACGGTGCGTAGAGCAGCGACCAGCCGCTGCCCTCCGGCGTGTCGTCCTCGTTCTCGTTCCTGCTGTCCATCGCTCGGGGGTGCCTTTCCGCCAGACGCATCGTACGGCCCGCGCGTCGGGTGTGGCACGGAGCCGGACGGCTCGTGGGTCAAAGGTCAGTCAAGGGCGACGGTGGCGCACGTCTTGGTCAGCTCGGCGGTGTAGGTCGCGACGCTCTTCGTGCCGCTCTCGGAGCGGAGCTTCGTGCCGTCGACCCGGGTCACCGTGCCGGCGGCGGCGTCGACGTCCCAGTGGGCGCAGTACAACGAGGTCTGCTTCACCCCGTTGTTCGTCTCGTGCGCCACCAGGCCGACGCGCAGCGCGTACGTGGTCGCGGAGCGTGCCGTCGACTTCACCGGGACGACCGTCGAGTCGTCGAGGTTCCCGTACTGCGCCTGGAACTGAGCGTCGGTCTCCTTCGAGGCGGGGCTGAGCGTGCGCACACGCTTCCAGTCGCCCGAGGCGAGCGCCCCGGCGAACTGCTGGGCGATCGAGTTGGCCTGCGACTGCACGGCTGCCGCGGCCACCGTCGGCGTCAGCGACGCCGCCCGGCTGGTGGTCGTGGCGGCGCGTGCCGTGGTGACGGTCGCCTTGGCGGTCGTCGCCGACGAACGGACCGTGGTGGCGGTGACCCGCGCCGTAGGTGACGGGGTGCCCGGCGCCCCGGTGTCGGGGGCGGGGGTGCCCGGTGCCAGGGTGACCGCGGGGGTCGACGGCGTCGTCGGCGCGGTGGCCACCTCGGTCGCTGGCGCCCTGCCCGTCGTCGGGGTCGACGCCGCCGTCGGCTGCGTCGGGAGCGCCGCCGACCGCGTCGTGCTCGCGCCGCTGGCGCCCTGCGGCTTGTCGTCGCCACGTCGGGCCATGGCCACCGCTGCGAGGCAACCGCCGACGAACAGCAGGGGGATGAGAACGAGCAGGAGACCGAAGCCCCTCGTGCGGGGCTCGTCCTCGATCGGAGGTGCGGGGGGCCTGGCGATCACCGTCGGGGTGGGATCTGCCGGAACGGCCCGAGTCGTGGGGAGCACGACCGTGGGTGAAGGTGTTGCCGCCGCCACGGGCATGACGACCGTGGGTGGCTCCGGCGGTCCGACGGGCGCCACCGGCACGGTCGGGGCCCAGGCCGGCGACTCCAGCCGTTCGGTCGCTGCCGGGGCCGTCCAGCGGGCCGCGTCGGCGTCGGGCGCGAGCGGGGCCGCAGCCTTCACGACCCCCATCGTGAGCGCGGTCGGATTGTGCTGAAGAGCCTGCTCGATGGCCGGGTTGCGCAGGCTGCGAAGCCACTGCAGGACGTGGACCGGGCAGGCCGGGTTGCCGGCCAGCGCCGCGTGGAGGTCGGGGCGCTCCTCGGCGATTCGGGCCAGGAGGAAGGGGTCGGCGTGGGGGTTGACGGCCTGGGCATGGTCCAGGTCGCCCGGTCCGCCACGGTCGCGATCGTCGGCGCTCACCCTGGCGATGCTACGCCCGGTGGTCGACGGGTCGGGGGACCCCTCAGGCGGTGATGGCCTTGAGCTGCGCCGCCACGGCACGGGCACGCTCGTCGGGGGTCACCGACTGGAGCAGCATCAGCTTGGTCATGTCACCCTGGATCTTCACCCTCCCGGCCATGAACGCCTGCATCACGGCCTGCTGGTCCTGGAGGACGAACGCCTGACGGGCGGTCTCGTAGTCGGTGGTGACGGTGACGTCGGGCTTGTCGAGCTCGCCGAGGTCCATGCGCAGCTGACCCGCGCTCGAGTCGACGAAGGCGCGCACCTTGCCCTCGCCGAACGGAACCTCGGTGGCGACGAGGTTGATGCGGATCTTGTGGGGGAACTGGGCGGCGTCGTCCGCGTGCTCGTCGTAGACGGCGCGGGCCGCCACCATCCACTCGTCGGACAGGAAGGGGTGGGGCACGGCGTGGAGGCTACCGCCGGCCCCGGCCAGCGGTGCGCTCGTCAAGGATCCGTCTCCTTCGCGCTCCCCGGGCGCGCCCGGGCCAGGTGCGTCCGTACCGTCCGCTCATGGGCGTCCGCGGCGGGGTCAGGGTGGTGGTCGTGGCGGCCCTCGTGGCCGGTGCGGCGGGCTGCTCGGGTGCCCGTCCCACGCTGGGCGAGCGCGTGCCGGCGGCGGGCGACGGCGTTACCCTGCGCGGAGCCCGGGTGGCGCTGGTCATCGACTCGCTGGCGAGCGGGGAGTTCACCACGTTGCCGAACCGTGCGGAGGCTCGCGGTGTTCGGCTCGACATCTCGGCCCAGTCGGGGCGGCGCGTGCCGAGCGGCGCGGAGGAACTGCGGCGCCTGTCGCCGGACCACGAGCTGGTGGTGGTGGCGTTGGGCACCAAGGACGCCGAACCGGGCCTCACCGCCGAGGCGGCCGCCGCGCTGATCGACGGCGCGCTGCGGGCCACGGCGCCCGACACGCCCATCCTGTGGCTCACCGTGCATCGCCGCCCGGGGACACCGGCGGCCGCCGCCGCCGGCGTGTTCAACGCTGCGCTGGGCGCGGCGCAGGCCCGGGATCGGCGGCTGGTGGTGGTCGACTGGGCGGGTGTGCTGACGGCGCGCCCCGACCTGCTCGACGTCGACGGCATCCATCTCACGCCCGACGGGTACGCCGTCCGTTCGGCCTGGCTGGTCGACCGCATGGTCGAGCGCCTGGCGCCGGCGGCCGCCTGACGCATCGCCGAGCTGGCCGCACGCCGGTACCCGGTCGTAGCGTGCGATCCATGGAGCGCACGATCTTCGAGCCCGAGCACCACCTGTTCCGCGACGCCTTCGCCTCGTTCGTGGCCAAGGAGATCACGCCCCACTTCGAGGAGTGGGAGCAGGCCGGGTTGACGCCGCACGACCTGCTGGCCAAGGCCGGCGAGCACGGGTTCGTGGGCATGCAGGTGCCCGAGGAGTACGGCGGCGGCGGCGTCGACGACTTCCGCTACAGCCTGATCATCACCGAGGAGATCGCCAAGGCCGGGGTGCAGGGCAGCGGGGCCATGATCACGCTGCACAACGACATCTGCACGCCCTACTTCCTCCACATGACGAACGAGGAGCAGAAGAAGCGGTGGCTCCCGGGCATCGCGTCGGGCCGGCTCGTCACCGCCGTGGCCATGACCGAGCCTGGCATCGGCAGCGACCTGGCCTCGATGACCACCACGGCCGTGCGCGACGGCGACACGTACATCGTCAACGGCTCGAAGACGTTCATCACGAACGGGCAGAACTCCGACGTGATCATCACGGCCGTGAAGACCGACCCGACGCAGAAGCACAAGGGCATGAGCCTGCTCGTGCTCGAGCGCGGCATGGCCGGCTTCGAGCGCGGCCGCAACCTCAACAAGATCGGCATGCACAGCCAGGACACCTCCGAACTGTTCTTCACCGACGTGCGCGTGCCGGTGGCCAACCGGCTCGGTGAGGAAGGCGAGGGCTTCCGCTACCTGGTGCGCAACCTGGCCCAGGAACGCCTGTCGATCGCCATGATGGGCATCGCCGTGGCCGACGCCGCGCTGCGGTGGACGCTCGAGTACGTGAAAGAGCGCAAGGCGTTCGGTCAGCCGATCGGCTCGTTCCAGAACAGCCGCTTCCGGCTGGCCGAGATCGCCACCGAGGTCGAGATCGGCCAGGTCTACGTCGATCGGGCCGTCACCGAGCTGAACGCGGGCACGCTCAGGGTGGAGCAGGCCGCCTTGGCCATGTGGTGGTGCACGGAGCTGCAGAAGCGGGTGGTCGACCTGTGCGTGCAGCTCCACGGCGGCTACGGC
>JANPGL010000243.1:0-11235 GCA_031423915.1 Actinomycetes bacterium
CCAGCGGCTCGGCTGCGCCGTGCTGTTCGGGCTCGCCCACGCCATCGTGGGCATCCCGGTCGGGGCGGCGCTGGCCCTGAGCGTCGGCGGTCTCTACTTCACCCAGCGCTACCTGGCGGCCTTCCGCCGCACGGGCCGGCGAGACGAGGCCGTGCTCGAGAGCACCCGCGCCCACACCGCGTACAACGGGGTGATCGTCATCGTGCTCCTCGTGGCCTTGGTGACGCAGGCGCTCGGTCTCTGACGCCCCGAGTGGCGCCGCGGGGCGAGAACGGCGGCTCACCGGTATCGTCGGCGCCCGTGAGCATGCCGCCGCCATCGAGCCCCCCGCTGCCGCCTCCCCCGCCGCCGGCGCAGGCCTGCGCGCGCCACCCGGGGCGGATGACCGGACGACTGTGCACGCGCTGCGGTACGCCCGCCTGCGCCGACTGCCTCACGCCCGCCGCCGTGGGTTCGCTGTGCCCCGACTGCGTGCGCGCCGGGAGGCCGGCGATGGCCGAGCGCGTGAGGATGCGCTCGGCGGGCGCGTTCGACATCGTCACCAAGGGGCTCATCGCCGTGAACGTGGCGGTGTTCGCCATCGCTGCGCTGTCGGGCGGCGACCCGCTGGGCACCACCAACCTGCACAAGAAGGGTGCGCTCATCGGCCCTTCGTTGCGCGACCCCGTCACCAACGAGATCCTGCGCGGCGTGGCCGACGGCGCGTGGTGGCGTCTGATCACGAGTGGGTTCCTCCACTACGGCCCGATCCACCTGCTCATGAACATGTACGTGCTGTGGACCGTCGGCCCCGCGCTCGAGCGCGAGCTCGGCCGTACCCGGTACCTGCTCGTGTACCTGGCCGCCCTCCTCGGTGGCGCCGCCGGCGCGCTGCTCGTGTCGCCCACGTCGCTCACGGCCGGCGCGTCGGGTGCCATCTTCGGCATGTTCGGCGCGTTCGCGGCCGGGCTCCAGAAGCGCGGCATCAACCCGTTCAAGACCGGCATCGGCACGACGCTGCTCATCAACCTCGGCCTCACGTTCGCGCTCAGTCGTTACATCTCGGTCGGCGGCCATCTGGGCGGGCTCGTCGCGGGCGCCATCTGCGGCTGGTTCATGCTGGGGTACCCGGCCCGCCGCAGCCCGTCGTGGACGTACCTCGTACCGATCGCCGTGGCGGTCGCCAGCGTGGTCATCGCGTTCCCGGCGGCCCGCCGGTTCTAGCGGCGACGGCGCCGGAAGATGCGGGGGGTGGGTCGGTGGAGCGGCCCGCGGTCCGACGACCACGGCGCCGGCGGCGCATCGACGAGGGCGGCCAGGCCCAGCAGGACGGCGTCGTAGTTGACGCGCCAACCGGCGAAGTCGGCCCAGGCTCGATCCCGGTCGGCCACCAGTGGCACGCCTGCGGCGTCGAGGTCGTCGTACAGCGCGTCGTACTCGTCCCGCGTCACCGACACGGGGTCGGTGGGCTCCGGCGCGGCGTCGTACGGCATGCCGAAGTAGTCGGCGATGCGGCGCAACGACTGGAAGCCGGCGCGGATCGTGACGTCGACGCGGGCGTCGTGGGGCACCGCCACCGTGCTGGTGAGCAGCGCGGCGGTGTCCAGCACGCACCCCGCGGCGGTGATCCACGAACGCTCCGGCAGCGGCGACCGGAAGAAGACGAGCGCGGGAAGCGTCGTGTGGCTCTCCTCGATGTCGGCAAACCACGGCTCCCACGGTGCGATGAGCTCGTCCACGAGCCGGTCCATGCCACGGATGCGGCTGAAGCGCGTCAACGCCACGACCGGTGACGGTGGCACACCGGCGCGCACCTCGAGCATGCCGACGAGCTGCTCCCGTCGGCTGAACGCCCCGTAGATCGTCGGCAGGTAGGAGATCTGCAGCGACACCAGGCCGAGGCCGAGGGTCGCCTCGACGTACGTCAGCGTGGCGTGGGTCAGGTCGCGGTGGAAGACCGTGCCGAGCGTGAGGATCGACGAGCCCGACGTGAGGTACGCCTCGCGCCACGTGGTCATCCCGGCACCCCAGCCGATCAGCGTGAACCCGCCCATCACGAGCGCCACCCACACGCCCGGCAAGAGGATGAGGGCGATCGGCGCGTAGTACGCCAGCGCACGGTCGCGAACCGCGAACGAGCGACGCCCGATCGCCGCGTAGATGGTGCGGCGGACGAGCACGAACACGGCCCGGGTCACGATCGTGCCAGCGGCCCGGGGCAGCACCACCGTCTTGATGGCCGACAGCCCCGTGGCGACGACCAGCGCGGCGCCCAGGACGACGGCGACGACCTGGAGCGCGATCACCCACCCATCGTGCCAGCCGCGGCGTCACGACACCGGACCCGGCCGGCCACACCCGCCACCGCGTCACACCCCCGACCTAGCGTCGTGTCCGGCTTCCCCGCTCGGCGCTCGGCGCCCCCGTCAGTCCCGACGCGCCCGTGGAGGTCGCCATGCCCTACCGCCCCGCCCCGCTCCGCCCCCATCCGGCCGCAGAGCCACTCGCCGGCCCGGAGGACGCGCTGTCGGTCATCCTGGCGGCCGCCTCCCGCCCCGCCCGTGCCGAGACCATCTGCCTCGTGCTCGACCATGCGCACCGGGGCCTCGGCTGCATCGTGGTCGTCGGCGACGGTCCGATAGGGCCCGTGGCCGAGATGCTCGACCACCTCACGGCCACCGAACCTTCGGTGGCCGCGCTCGTGCTGGCCAGCGTGCGCACCGGCACCGACGCCGAGTCGGGGCCGGGCCGCGGCGACCTGCTGGCCTTCCACGACCTGCGCGCCCAGTTCGACGCCATCGGCGTCGATCTCGTCGACTGGTTCGTCGTCGTCGGCCCGCGTGCTTCGTCGCTCGCCGAGCTCACCGACAGCCAGCCGCGCTGGCGACCCCGACGGTGACCGTCGAGACGTCAGGGAAGCAGGCCGGCCAGAGCGATCTGGTCGGCCTGCTCGGCGCCGTTGCGGTCGTCGAGTGTCACCACGAGCCAGCCCTTCACCTGCTGCACCGCCTGGGCGGCCAGGTTCACCGACACCGGCAGCGACTTCACGCTGGTGGAGGTCAGGTCGATCAGGTCGGCGTTCGACACGGCGGGCTGGTACGGCTGCCACCGCCCACGACCCGGCATCACGTCGACCACGCGGGTCAGGCGGTCGACCGACTGGGCCCGCACCGCGAACGGGGGGGAGGCGGCGGTGACCCCGAGATCGCTCGACAGCGTCGGCAGCAGGATCGTCGAACCGTTCATCGGGGCGTCGGCGATGTAGACGTCGATCACCTTGCCGGCGCGGTCCAGCGTGAACGAGGCGAACTGCCCGTTGTCGCTGCCGTTCATCACCGCGCCGTAGTCGGCGCCCACCACCGTGTAGTCCCAGACACCGTCTCCGTCGACGTCGATCGGCAGGTCGATCTCGACGGTGGACGCCGTCGACCAGCGGTCCTCGACGTTCACGGCGAACACGACCGCCTGGTCGTCTGGCACGGTCGACCCGAGGAGGGAACCGGGATAGGTCTGCACACCGAGCGACCGCAGGTCGGCCGACGAGGACGGGGTGTCGGGTGCGCCGCCGTCGGACAGCAGCCAGGCGTACACGTCGGCGGTGCCGCGATGGACGCCGGTGTTCGAGAGCGTCACGGTGCCCGTTGCCGTGGCGCCGGCGGCGGCCAGCGGGCCGTCCGGTTCGGCCTTCAGGCTCGACAGCCCGCGCGGCACGAGGCTGAAGGGCATGCGCAGCGGCACTGCGCCTGGTTCGCGGGGCGTCGCCACCACCGCGCCGCGCACGAGGACCACCTGGCCCGACGGCTGACTGGCGTCGGGCAGCTTCGCCACGGCGCTGGTGGCCATGGCCAAGGTGACCGTCACCTCGACGTTGGCGCCGGCCGGCACGGCGACGGCGGGCGGATCGATCGTGACGACCGTGCCCCGGTCGGCGCCCGTTCCGCCGTTGAAGGAGGAGTCGAGGTCGTAGGTGAGCGGTGTGGCGCCGTGGTTCTCGAGCGTGAAGGTGCGTGTCACGCTGAGCCCGGCGCGCGACGGTCGGTAGCCGTAGGCCAGCGCATCGGTGCCGTCGGCGGTGGTGGCCACCGCGGCACTCGACAGGGCCCGCACGGCGTCGATCACGCCGGTGCCCGCCACGCGCAGGTTGATGTTGCGGATGCGCGCGGGCGTGGGGTCGGAGGTGTTCATGAGCGCCGCCTTCACCTGGGCGGGCTTCCAGGTCGGGTGAGCCTGGTGCAGCAGGGCGGCGACGCCGGCCACGTGGGGCACGGCCATCGAGGTCCCCGATTCGCGCTGGGCGGCGCTGCCCGTGCCGGCCGCAGCCGAGAGCACGCTCACACCGGGCGCGGCCAGATCGGGCTTCACACCGCTGTCGCCGTTGCGCGGGCCGCCCGACGAGAACGTGGCCATCTGGCCGTAGGACGCGTTGGCGATCGGCGCCACCCGGGTGATCGTCACGAGCGCGCCCTGGGCGGCGAGCAACGACGGCCCGGCCGACGACAGCGCGCCCAGGAACGGCACGCTCACGCCGCTGACCGTCCCCTCGAAGGGCGGCAGGCCGGCCTGGGTGTTCACCAGCACCACGGCGGCAGCGCCGGCGGCGGCCGCCAGCCGGGCCTTGTCGGCGCGTGTGCAGGTGCCGCGCTTGACCACGACGATGTCACCCGGACGCACGCCGGCGAACTCGCCCGGGGTGCACCCGATGCCGATGGTCGACGCGGCAGCGGCGGCGCCGGCGATGCGCACCACGCCGCTCACCGTCGTGAACGGGGCGTCGTTGGCGACGATGGCGCTGGCCGCGGGCGTCGTGCCGATGGTGGCCGCCGGGAACTCGGCCAACGACGCGTCGAGCGCACCGACCGAGATGGCACCGTCGGCGGAGCCAGGCGATGCCACCAGGTAGGCGTTCGGGCCGTCGTTGCCGGCCGAGGCCACGACGCTGATGCCGGCGTCGACCGCCCGCTGGATCGATTCGGAGTCGACCGAGTCGTTGCGACCGTAGGGCGCGCCGAGCGACAGGCTGATGACGTCGACCCCGTCGGCCACCGCCCGGTCGATGGCGGCGGCCACCACGGCGTCGTCGGTGGCGCCGTCGCAGCCGAAGACCTTGTAGGCGTAGATCGTCGCCTCGGGAGCCGAGCCCGGACCGATGGCGAGGGCCGCCACCGACGCCGGGTCGTACGGACCGCCGTACGAGCGTCCTGCGGTGGTGACGCCGGAACCGGCGGCCGTACCGGCCACGTGGGTGCCGTGCGTGCCACAGGCGAGCGGATCCGGGTCGGGCTGGGGGACGCGTTTGGCCGGGTCGCTACTGGCCGCGTCGTACGCGTTGCCGACGAAGTCGTACCCACCCGCCACCTTGGCGGAGGGGAAGGCCGGGGTTCCGATGGTCCGGCCGTCGTCGGCCGCGAAGTCCTCGGCCCGGCCCGAGCCGCCGAAGTCGGCGTGGTAGTAGTCGACGCCGTCGTCGATGATGGCGATCTTGACGCCCCGCCCGGTGACGCCGAGCGCCTGCCACGCGGTGGAGGCACCGGTGTAGGCGTTCACGACCGTGTTGTCGCGCTCGACGCGCCTGCTCTGACGCACCGAGACCACCCCGGGCAGCGAGCGGAGCTGGCCGAGGCGATCGGCGGGCACCCGTACGACGACGGCGTTCGCCGTCTCGGAGAGCTGGTACAGCACCTCGCCACCGATGGCTTCGACGGCGGTCACCACGGTGGCCTGCGCCTCGGCGAGCTGGCGGCGCGCCGCGTCCTGCGCCGCGACGTCGAGCACACCGTCGGCATCCGTACGTCGCTCGACGAGCGATGCGTCGGTGAGCCCGATGGTGGCGACCACGTCGGCGGCGCCGAGCTGGCTGGCGGGCACGAACCCGGGCGTTGCGCCGCGACCCGGAAGGCGGACGAAGCGAGTGCGCGGTGCGGCGTCGGAGAGCCCCCCGATCGCAACCCCCAACAAGGCGGCCGCGAGGGCGACCGTCCCGACCTTCCTCATGCTGGCACTGGCTCCTTTGGCGCTCCGTGAGGAACTGCCGGTGGTTGCCCTCGCCCGAGAGGCACGCCGCCGGTTCGTCATGTTCGCGCCGAGCGTGTGGTTTGCTCGGCGCCTGTGTGAAGTTTCTCCTAAGACCTTAGCAGTTGCCTAGGGGGCTAGCCCGTCCCGATCCGTCAAAGATTTGTCCACTGGCCATGCGGCCCGCTGCGCTGTGTGGCGAGACGACCACCCAACGTTCCCGCGCTCGAAAAAGACCTTTGGGCTGGCCCGACGTCCCCTTCGCTCGCGTCACCCTAGGCTGCGACGAGCGGTGCGGCCAACGCCCGTGGCCACCGTTCGACCTCGGTGCGCGACGACACCTTGACAGACACCAAACACCGCCCAAACCTCGGGACGCACATACTCGTCCGAAGTCTTGGCCAACACGTCGAGTGGTAGCCGGCGGGTCAGCCGTGGCAGGCGCAGGCGCCGCCGCATCCGCCGCCCGACGGCATCGGCGCCGACGAGGGGGACGCACCACCGGTGGCGCCGACGCTGGCGAACACGGACAGGAGGCGCACGACGTCGGTGTGCCCGTCCCGGCACGCCGCGGGCGCGTCCGCCTCGGCCATCGAACGGCGCATCTCGAAGCGGTCGTCGCAGGTGCGGCAGCGGTACTCGTAACGGGCCATGGCCGTACGCTACCGGTGGCGACGCTCGGCCGCCTCCAGCTCCTCGGTCGTGGCCAGCCACTGGTCCATCAGCCTGGCGGCCTTGTCCTTGGCGACGTCGTGGTCGCGCACGAGCACCTGGACGCGCTCGTTGTCGTCGTAGGCGGCCGGGTCGGCCAGTTCCCGCTGGAGCTTGGCCACGCCGGCCTCGGCCAGACCCAGCTCGCGCTCGAGACGCTCGGCCTTGCGGCGCAGCTCCTTCGTGGCGGCGTGCAGGGCGTTGCGCCGCTCGGCCTCGTCGCGCTTGTTGCCTGCGTTCGCTCCGGGCGCCGGGGCGCTCGCCGCCGCGGCCTTGCCGGCCGGCGCCTTGCCGGACTGCGCCCTGGCCTGCGCCGGTTTGGCGGGCGTCGCCTTGGCCTGCAACGCCTTCGGCGCCGGGCCCGAGGCCGCCCGTTTGGCCGGCGAGGGCGACGACGAGGCGCCGTGCGGCGACATGACGTCCTCGTCGACACCGTCGTACAAGCGGGCTGCGCCACCGCGCACGGCGATGAGGCCGTCGCACACCTCGCGGATCAGGTACCGGTCGTGGCTGACGAGCAGGATCGTGCCCGGGTAGGCGCGCAGGGCGTCTTCCAGCAGGTCGCAGCTGGCCAGGTCGAGGTGGTTGGTCGGCTCGTCGAGCACGAGCAGGTTCACGGGGTTCATCAGCGCCTTGGCCAGCGCCAGGCGCGTGCGCTCGCCGCCCGAGAGGTCGCCGACGCGGCGGTCCGACATCTCGCCCGGGAAGCCGAACGAGCCGAGGATGCTGCGCATGTTGCGTCGCTCGCCCTTGACCGCCACCGTCTGCAGCTCCTGCAGCGCCGTGCGACTGAAGTCGAGCCCGTCGACCTGATGCTGGGCGAACGTGGCCACGTCGACGTTCGAACCGAGCCGGCACGTGCCCGCCATGGGGGCCAGGTCGCCCAGCAGGGCCTTGAGCAGGGTCGTCTTGCCGGCGCCGTTCGGGCCGACCACCCCCAGCTTGCGGCCGCGCTCGACCACCAGGTCGACGCCGCTCAGGATGGGCACACCGTCGTAGCCGACGGTGATGCCCTCGAGCTCGGCGACGTCGCGGCCCGAGCGACGCGGCTCGGGGAAGGCGAAGCGGGCAACGAGCTCGCGCTGGGTGGGCACCTCGATCTTCTGCAGCTTCTCGAGCGTCTTCAGGCGGCTCTGCACCTGGCGGGACTTCGTGGCCTTGTAGCGGAAGCGGTCGACGAACTTCTCGACGCGGGCCACCTCGCGCTGCTGCTGGTCGCGCATGGTCTCGAGCCGGGTCAGCCGCTCCTCGCGCTCCACCACGAACTCGGCGAACCCGCCGACGTACTCGCTGGCGGTGCCGAACGCCAGCTCGACGACCCGGTCGGCGACGGCGTCGATGAAGTCACGGTCGTGGCTGACGAACAGCACCGCACCGGGGTAGTCGCGCAAGGTGTCCTCGAGCCAGGCCACCGAGTCGGTGTCGAGGTGGTTCGTGGGCTCGTCGAGGATGAGCACATCGGGCTTCGACAGGAGCAGCTGGGCGAGGGCGGCGCGCATGCGCCAGCCGCCCGACATCTCCCGCAGCGGCCGCTCGGCGTCGGCGGGCGAGAACCCGAGGCCGTGCAGGATCGACTGCGCCTCGGCCTCGAGGGCGTAGCCACCCAGCACTTCGAAGCGGTGCTGGGCCTCGCCGTAGGCGGTCATGGCCTTGTCGTGCTCGGTGCCCGTGGTGGTGGCCAGCTTGTCGGCCAGCTCGTGCAGGCGGTGCTCGAGGTCTCGCACCTCGGACGCCCCGCCCAGCACAGTGTCGAGCACGCTGCCCTTGGCGATCTCGGTGAGCTCCTGGGGCAGGAAGCCGATCTGCAGATCCTTGGGCCGGTGGACCTCGCCGCTGTCGGCATCCTGCTCCCCGAGCAGGATCTCGATGAGCGTGGTCTTGCCGGCGCCGTTGTTGCCCACGAGCGCCGTGCGCCGGCCGGGCACGAGGGTCAGCGTGACGTCGCGGAACAGCTGCTGCCCGCCGAACGCCTTGGACGCACCCGTCACCGTGATCACGGTTGGTTGACGCTACCGGGCCGCGCGGCGCGCCGCCCGTCCGATCGCTCGGACAGGCGGCACACCACGACCCTCGTCGTCAGCGCACGGCCAGGCCGACCACCCCGACGGGCACGGCCGTGGCCCCCTCGAGGTGCAGCCCGCCCTGCCCGTCGATGCCATGGGCCGTGATCGTGTGGGCGGCCCCGTTGAGGGTGAACAGGTCGTTTCCGCCGACGGCTGCGTCGATGGGACCGGCGCCGGTGGCGGCCGACACGCCGTCGGGCGACAGCAGGCTCAGGCCGCCGTCGCGGTCGACACGCATCCCCGACACCGTGCCCGACCCGGTGTTCGTCGTGTAGGCGAACCGGCCCGTCGTCACGACCCAGCAGGCAGCGGTCTCGGTGGTGGCCACCGGGCCGTCGAGCGGCTGGAGGACGCCGTCGTCGCCGACGCGGTAGCTGCTGAGCGAGCTGGCGTCCTTGGCGCCGCCCGCGGCGTTCGACACGATCAGGGTCGCTCGCTTGCCGAAGGCGAACCCGAACGGCGTCGTGCCGTTCGACGGGTTCGACACCGGGGCGCCGGCCCGGCCGTCTTCGCCGACCGGGAACACGTCGATCGTGTTGGTGGCCTTCTCGGTGACGACGAGCTGGCGGGCGCCCGGCACGAACGACACCTGGGCGCCCCCGGCACCCTTGAGCGCCTGGGTCGAGCCGTCGATCGGCTCGAGGCCGCGCTCGCCGACGCGCAGACCCGACACGGTGTTGCTGCCGGCGTTCAGCACGTACGCGGTGCGGCCCCGCAGCGTGACGCTCACCGGCAACGCGCCGCCGGACGACTCGGTGTCGACGAGGCGCAGGCGGCCGTCACGCCCGGCCCGGAACAGCGAGACCGTGCCCGAGCCGGCGTTCACCGCGAGCAGGCGCTCACCGTCCTCGTCGAGCACGACGGCGCCCTGCGAGCCGAGGCCGGCGCCGCTGCCCGTGCCGCCCGTGGCGTAGGAGCCCGCCGCGGCGAGGTTGCCGTCGGGCGTACGACGGAAGGCGAGCACCTCGTTGCCGGCGGGCGAGTTCGACAGGGTGTAGACGATCTGGGCCTCGTCGTGGGCCTCGGCCACGGCGGGGACGGCGAGCGGGAGGGCCAGCAGCGGAGAGGCGACGAGCGCGGCGCGCAGGCGGCGACGGCGGGCGGAGCGGTTCATGGGAGGGCCTTTCGGTCGGCAGGGTTGCCGACCCACAACCTCGGCGCCAGAACTGGACGATCTCGGGCCAACTACGAAACGTTCCGCGAACGATGACGGCGAGCGTCATCCGTCCGCGTGGTTGACTTGGCGGGTGTCCGAGCTGCAGACCATGCCCGCCCAGGTCATCCCCGACACCGAGCTCGTGCCCGAGACGGGCGAACCGGTCGTCGCCCACATCGTGCGGACCGACCCCGGCGAGAACGCCGCCGCCAAGGTCCTCGAGGCCCGCATCTACGGCACGCCGCTGGAGGCGCTGTGCGGCCACGTGTGGGTGCCCAGTCGCGACCCGAAGCAGCTCCCCCTGTGCGAGAAGTGCAAGGAGATCTACGAGGTTTACCGAGCCTTCAACGACGGCCTGAACGACCGCCCCGACGAGTAGCCGCTCGAACCCGACGAGCGTTCGCGCGCTGTTCATCGGGGCGGAGCGCCCCCGTCGCCGTCACGGCATCGGGCCTTCGTACCTTGCCGCGATGCGCCTCCGTCGCTCCCTCGTCCCGCTGCTGTTCGCCGGCTCCGCCGTCGTCGGCATCGCACCCGTGCTGGCCGCCCGTCCCGCGTCCGCGCTCTCCGCCGACGTCGTCATCTCACAGGTGTACGGCGGTGGCGGCAACGCCGGAGCGTTCTACCGCTACGACTTCATCGAGCTGTACAACCGCGGCGCCGCACCGGTGCAGCTCGCCGGCTGGACGGTGAACTACGCGTCCTCCACGGGCAACTTCGGCGGCGCCGGCCTGAACACGACGCTGGCCGGCTTCATCAACCCGGGCGAGTACTACCTGGTGCAGCAGGCGTCGGGCGCCAACACGGCGGCGGCCAACCTCCCCACCCCCGACGCCATCGGCACCATCGCCATGAGCGGCACAGCCGCCAAGGTCGCCCTGGCCGCCCCGGGCGTCACCTGCGCGGGCACGACGTGCCCCGGCAACACCGACCTGGTCGGCTTCGGGGCCGCCAACGGGTTCGAGACGGCACCGGTGGCCGCCCTGACGAACACGACCGCCGCCCGCCGCCAGGGCACGCCCCGGGGTACGACGGAGACGGACAACAACTCGACCGACTTCGCCACGGGCGCACCCACCCCGGCCTCGACCGGGCGGGGCTTCTTCAGCTGCACGACCGGCACCATCTCCATCGCCTCGGTGCAGGGTGCCGGCGCGACGTCGCCGTGCAGCGGCCAGGTCGTCACCGTCGAGGGCGTGGTCACCGGCTGGGACGACAAGCGCGGCCAGTCGGCCGCCTGCGCGCTGTTCACCGAGGACGCCGGGGTCTGGAGCCAGTCGCCCGACGCCACCCACGACGCCAACCCGGCCCCGCGCG
>JANPGL010000244.1:0-2068 GCA_031423915.1 Actinomycetes bacterium
CCGGTCTACGCCCGTTCGTCGGACGGTTGCATGCACCAGTGCCGCAGCGGTCGTGGGTGTCAGGTTGGTTGGTCGGCTGCTGGGTGGTTATGGGCGGAGCGTGTCCGGGGGCGGATAACTGCTGCGTAGGTAGCGATGCCGCATGCCGCGTACAGGGCTGCTTGTGCGTTGAAGAGGGTGCGGACGGCGACATGATCGATGAGGAGGGCGACGCCGATCGAGCCGATGGCGGCGCCCAGGGTTCCGGTCGCCGATAGGAGCCCGGAGAGGCGGCCGAGGACTTCGGGTGGGCACATGGTCTGGGCGGTGCTGGTGGCGCCGATCTGCGACATCACGTTGGGCAAGCCGGTGATGGCGAACAGGACGAGGTACACCCAGAGCGCGCGAGTGACCGAGGGGGCGTTAACGAACAGGGCGCCGATCACGCCGAACCCGAGGTAGCCCACGGCCATCAGTGTGGTGGGCGCGAATCGGGCGGCGCGTCGGGCAACGAGGAGTGATGCGGTGATGCCGCCGAAGGCGGCCATGCCGCGGATGAGGCCGACCTGGGTTCCTCCGCCGTGGAGTTCGTTCACGACGAACACGATGAACAGCACCGGGAACATGGCGAAGGTGAGCTGGGCCAGTGCTTGCACGGCGACGTACCCGCCCACGCCCGGCTGTCGGCGGAGCTCGCGGACACCGGCTGCGAACCCTGGTCCCCGTTCACCGCGCTGACCGGGGTCGAGGAGGCTCGGTGTGGGGGTCCGCACGAAAGCGGTGGCGGCTGCGACCGCCGCGAACGTGACGGCGTCGATGGCGACGACGGCGCCCAGGCCACCGAAGGCCACGCTCAGGCCGCCCAGGGGCGACCCGATCAGGCGGGCCAGCGACGAGCCGGTCGATTGGGCGGCGTTGGCTTGTACGAGCTCGTCGGGTGTCACGACTCGGGGTACGAGCGCGAACGAGGCCGGGTCGTTCAGTTGGCGCAGCACGGTCTGGATGCCCAGCACGACGAACGCCGGCCACAGGCGCTGGCGGGTGACGGCCAGCAGGGGTAGCAGCGATACGGCGTGGAGCAGGTTGGTGGCCACGATCGTGCGTCGGAGGTCCCAGCGGTCGGCGAGTGTGCCGCCGTAGGGGCCGAGAAGTACGCCGACCACGAGTTCGATCACGAAGATCGTGGCCGTGTCGCGACCAGACCGTGTCTCGGTGAACACGAACACGGGGAGCGCCACGGCCAGCAGCCAATCGCCGACCTCGTTCACGAAACTACCGACGAGTACGAGCCGGAAGTCGCGGTTGGCCCACACCGACCCCATGCCGCCGAGTCACACACGACAACGACTGGCGTGCGCCCGACTTTCAGCGCCATGACCAACACGGCAAATCGCTCCCTGCCGAGAGCAGACCCCGCCCCAAACCGCACGGCGATCCCGCGCGCCCGACGAGCGCCACAACGCCGGTTCCCGGGCGGGGTCGATCGGCCTGGGCGTCGTCGTTACCGTGCGACTTGGGTCAGTAGCCGAGCAGTGTCCGCACGACGCGCTCGACGCTGGTTGAGGTTGCGAGGTCGACTACACCGAGCTTGGTGATCAAGCGTCGGGCGTTGATCGAGCGGAGTAGCTCGCATTGGAGGTAGCTGGTCTCGTGGAGGCCGTTGTCGTCGGTCGGCTCGATCTCGACGTGGAGCGCGGGGGCGCGCCGGGTGGTTGTCATCGGCACGACGATCGCGAACGGGAAGTTGGTTCCGAACACTGGGGTAGGGCCGACGACGAGCGATGGACGGTGGTGGGCTGGTTCGCCGGGCGAGGAGTCGCCGACGTCGACGAGCCAGATGTCGTCACGCGATGCCATCGCGGATGGCGAGTTCGGCGTCGGTTGTGTAGCGCGCCCAGTCTTCGAAATGTTAACAAATAGCGTCGAGCTAAAAAACTACGAGCGTGGCAAAGCAAACGCGTTCGAGTGCATCAACAGCATCGCGAACAACGTCGATCAAAAAACGGTTAATAGCACGACTGATAGCGATCAACCAACAGTGGGTTTCCTGGTCTACGCGAATCGTCGTGCTCACCATGTCAGTCTGCAA
>JANPGL010000245.1:0-6224 GCA_031423915.1 Actinomycetes bacterium
AGCCGAACGCCGCCCGCACCTCGGCCAACAACAGCGGCACCGGATCGGCAGCAGCCAGGAGCGTGCCGGCCGACCGGGCGAGCGCCTCGGCCTCGGCGCGGGCCCGCCGCGCCTGCACGGACCGGCGCGCCGCCCCGTGGACGTAGATCGACACGGTGGCCGTCACCGCCAGGAACACGATGAGGGCGATGAGGTTCTCCTGCTCACCGATCGTGAAGGTGTGCACGGGCGGCACCAGGTAGTAGTTGACGAGGAACGAGCCGGCGACGGCGCCGGTCAGGCCGGGCAGGGGCCCTCCGAGCGCTCCACCCGCCACCACCACGGCGAGGAGGATGAGCAGATCGGTGGCGAGCGAGAACGACGACGCGTTCGACACCAGGAGCGCAGTGGCAACGGGGAGCCCAGCGGCGACGACCGCCCAACCCGCCAGCTGCCGACGGATCGGCACGGGGTTCTGCCACCGGCGCCGCTGTGGCAGTCGGGCCCCGGTGCTGGTCCGACGGTGGGCGATGACGTGCACATCGATCCCTTCGGCGCGGCGGATCGCATCGCCGATCACCGACCCGTTCACGAGCTCGGACACCCGCGAGCGTTGGCTCGCTCCCATCACGAGCTGCGTGGCGGCCTGCGCCCGTGCCGCGTCGACGAGCGCCTGACCCACATCGTCGCCGGCGACTTCGTGATACGAACCGCCGAGCGCCGTGACCAGCTCCCGATGACGCGCCAGATCGTCCTGACCGGCCTCGCTGCTGCGAAGCCCGTCGTTGGTGAGCACGTGCACCCCGATCAGTTCGCCGCGCGACCGCATGGCGATGCGGGCGGCGCGACGGATCAGCGAGTCGCCTCCCGGGGCGCCGGTCACCGCCACGACCACGCGCTCGCGGGTCTCCCACGTTTCGGTGATCCCGTTGCGGGACCGGTAGTCGTCGAGCGAGGCCTCGACGCGGTCGGCTGCCCACAGCAGCGCCAGCTCGCGCAGCGCACCGAGGTTGCCGACCCGGAAGTAGTTTCCCAGTGCGGCGTCGATGCGGTCAGCGGGATAGATGTTCCCGTGGGCCATCCGTCGCCGAAGCGCCTCCGGGCTCATGTCGACGAGCTCGATCTGGTCGGCGGCCCGGACGACGGCGTCGGGCACGGTCTCGCGCTGCACGATCCCGGTGATCTTCTCGACGACGTCGTTCAGCGATTCGAGGTGCTGGATGTTGAGCGTCGACACCATGTCGATGCCGGCGTCGAGCAGTTCCTGCACGTCCTCCCATCGCTTGCCATGGCGCGACCCGGGCACGTTCGTGTGCGCCAGCTCGTCGACCAGCACCATCACGGGGTGACGGGCGAGGATGGCGTCGACGTCCATCTCCTCGAGCGTCGCGCCGCGGTACTCGATCCGTCGACGCGGCACGACCTCCAGGTCCCGGATCTGGGCGAGCGTCTTGGCCCGGCCATGGGTCTCGACGACGCCGACGACGACATCGGACCCGCGCTCGCGCCGACGGTGACCCTCGTCGAGCATGGCGAAGGTCTTGCCGACCCCGGGAGACGCCCCCAGGTAGACCCGCAGAACGCCGCGCGCCATCCCGTCAGGGCCTCGCGCCGTCGAGCGCAAGGTTGAGCTCGAGCACGTTCACGCCGGGGTCGCCCAGCACGCCGAGCGGGCGATCGTCGATGTGCCGGCCGATGGCGGCCAGCACGGCATCGACGGTCACGTTTCGGGCGGTAGCCACCCGCGGTGCCTGGAGACGGGCGTTGGCGAGGCTGATGTGCGGGTCGAGGCCGGAACCCGACGCGGTGACGGCGTCGACCGGCACCTTCACCGCGGCGTCGAGGCCGTTCTCCGTCCGGTACGACGCGACCCGCTCCGCCACCGTGGCGAGGAAGTCCGGGTTGGTCGGTCCGAGGTTCGAGCCGCTCGAAGCCGATCCGTCGTACCCGACACCCGCAGCGGAGGGCCGAGGGTGGAAGTACTTCGCGTCGGCGAACGCCTGGCCCACGAGCCGCGAGCCGACGACGGTGCCGCCCACCTTGATCAGCGAGCCGTCGGCCTTGTCACTCCAGGCCGCCTGGGCCACGCCGGTCACGGCGAGGGGATACACGATGCCGGTCAGGACGGTCAGGACGACGACCGCGGCAAGCGCCGGGCCCAGCTGACGGATGAACGCTCTCATCACTTCACTCCTAGTGCAGAAACGATGACGTCGAGGATCTTGATGCCGACGAAGGGGGCGACGATGCCACCGAGGCCGTACACGAGCAGGTTGCGGCGCAACACGGCCGCCGCGGCCTCCGCCCGGAACCGCACCCCCCGCAGTGCCAGCGGGATGAGCACCACGATGATGAGGGCGTTGAAGATGACGGCCGACACGATGGCCGAGCGCGGGGTCTGCAGCCCCATCACGTTCAGTCGGTCGAGTGCCGGCAGCACTCCCGAGAACATGGCCGGGATGATGGCGAAGTACTTGGCCACGTCGTTGGCGATGGAGAACGTGGTGAGCGAACCCCGGGTGATGAGCAGCTGCTTGCCGATCTCCACGATCTCGATGAGCTTCGTGGGGTTCGAGTCGAGGTCGACCATGTTGCCCGCCTCCTTCGCCGCCTGGGTGCCGGTGTTCATGGCGACGCCGACGTCGGCCTGGGCCAGGGCGGGGGCGTCGTTGGTGCCGTCGCCCGTCATGGCCACGAGCTTGCCGCCGGCCTGCTCCCGCTTGATCAACGCCATCTTGTCCTCGGGGGTGGCTTCGGCCAGGAAGTCGTCGACTCCGGCCTCGGCGGCGATGGCGGCTGCCGTGAGCGGGTTGTCGCCGGTGATCATCACGGTGCGTATGCCCATGGCCCGCAGCTCGGCGAAGCGCTCGGTCATGCCCGGTTTCACGGTGTCCTTGAGGCGGATCACCCCCACGATCCCGGGGACGTCACCGTCTTGCCACCGGGCGACGACCAACGGTGTGGCGCCGTCACGCGAGATGGCCTCGACGATCGGCGCCAGCTCGAGCGGGACGACCCCACCGGCGTCGGCCACCATGCGCCGCACCGAATCAGCCGCGCCTTTGCGGATCCTGCGACCGTCTGAAAAGTCCATGCCGCTCATACGGGTCTGGGCCGTGAACGGTACGAGGACGGCACCGGCCGTCGACGGTACGGCCAGTCCGTAGCGCTCCTCGGCCAGCGTCACGATGCTGCGCCCCTCGGGCGTCTCGTCGGCGAGCGACGAGGCGAGCGCCGCCTCGGCCACGTCGGCGTCCGTGAACTCGTGCACGGGCACGAACTCGGCGGCCTGGCGGGACCCGAAGGTGATCGTCCCCGTCTTGTCGAGCAGCAGTGTGCTCACGTCGCCGGCCGCCTCGACGGCGCGACCCGACATGGCGAGCACGTTGCGCTGCACCAGCCGATCCATCCCGGCGATGCCGATGGCCGACAGCAGGCCGCCGATCGTGGTGGGGATGAGGCACACCAGGAGTGCGACCAGCACCACCACCTTCTGCTCGGCGTGGGAGTAGATGGCGAACGGCTGCAGCGTCACGACGGCCAGGAGGAAGATGATCGTGAGGCCGGCCAGCAGGATCGACAGCGCGACCTCGTTGGGGGTCTTCTGCCGATCGGCGCCCTCGACCAGCGCGATCATCCGGTCGAGGAAGGTCTCCCCTGGCTTGGACGAGATGCGGACCACGATGCGGTCCGACAGGACGCGCGTACCGCCCGTGACCGCTGACCGGTCCCCGCCGGACTCGCGGATGACCGGCGCCGACTCGCCGGTGATGGCCGACTCGTCGACGGTGGCGATGCCCTCGACCACGTCACCGTCGCCGGGGATCACCTCGCCCACGGTCACCACGCACAGGTCGCCGATCTGCAGCTGGGGCGACGGGCGCTCGACGATGGATCCGTCGGGCAGCTGCACCCGGGCCACCGTCTCGGCCCTCGTCTTGCGCAGCGTGGCCGCCTGCGCCTTGCCCCGGCCTTCGGCCATCGCTTCGGCGAAGTTGGCGAACAGCACCGTGAACCAGAGCCACACGGCCACCACGACGGTGAACACGTTCTCGGCCCGGGTGTCGGAACCGAAGTCCCGCACGAGCAGGAACGTGGTGAGGACCGATCCGATCTCCACCACGAACATCACGGGGTTGCGCAC
The DNA here is from genome assembly GCA_031423915.1 of Actinomycetes bacterium. Taxonomy (GTDB): domain Bacteria; phylum Actinomycetota; class Acidimicrobiia; order Acidimicrobiales; family Ilumatobacteraceae; genus JANMAT01. Next base: position 4,124 of record JANPGL010000245.1, read on the forward strand.
CATCACGCGCGGGTCGAGCTTGCGCACGCAGTCGACCAGCGCACCGCGGACGATGCCGCCGTCGAACAGGGAGCGGGACGCCGACGGGCGCTGACGGACCTTGGGGGGACGTTCTTCGAGGACGGTGCTCATAGCGACAGGTGCTCCACGATCGGACCGAGTGCGAGGGCCGGGAAGAACGTCAACCCGGCGATGATGACGATGACGCCGAACAGCAGGCCGCTGAAGAGCGGCGTATCGGTGGGGAAGGTGCCGGACGTGACGGGGACCTTCTGTTTCCGCCCGAGCGAGCCCCCGATGGCGAGGACGGGGATGATGAGCAGGAAGCGACCGACGAGCATGGCGATGCCCATCGTCACCGTGTACCACCGGGTCCCCGTGCCCATGTACCCGAACGCCGAGCCGTTGTTGTTGGCCGCGGAGGCGTAGTTGTACAGCACCTCCGACAGCCCGTGGGCATCGGTCGACTGCACCGAGGTGACCGCCGTCTTGAGCACCACCGAGGCCGCGGCGAAGGCGAGCGAGGCCAGCGGCATGGCCACGATGTACAAGACGACGAGCTTCATCTCCGCCGCTTGTATCTTCTTTCCGAGGTACTCCGGTGTTCGCCCGACCATCAGGCCGGCGATGAACACGGCCATCAGCGCGTTGACGAGCATGCCTGCCAGACCGACGCCCACGCCACCCGGCGAGACCTCGCCCAGCTTCATGGAGACCATCGGCAACAGGCCCCCGATGGGCGTGAGGCTGTCGTGCATGCAGTTCACCGCGCCGGTCGACGTGCCCGTCGTCGATGCCGCGAACACACCACATGTCGACGGCCCGAACCGCACCTCCTTGCCCTCGAGGTTGCCGCCCGTCTGGGCCGACGACGCACTCTGGTCCACACCGAGCGCGTCGAGGCGTGGGTTGCCCGACTGCTCGGCGAACACGGTGCCCAGGGAGAAGACGAGCCAGAACGCGAACATCACCGCCAGCAGGACCCGTCCTTGTCGGCGGCTGCCCGCCAGCACGCCGAACGTGACCGTGAACGACACGGGGATCAGCAGCAGCAGGTAGTTCTCGAGCAGGTTCGTCCAACCGTTCGGGCTCTCGAACGGGTGCGCCGAGTTGGCGTTGTAGAAGCCGCCGCCGTTCGTCCCGAGCTGCTTGATGGCCGACTGGCTGGCCACCGGGCCGCCCGGGAGGAGCTGCGAGGTGACGAGCTCCTGGTGCTCCGTGCCGTCATCGGCCGTGACCGTCACCGTCACCGATCGATCGACGGGCGTCGCCGTCGTGTACCCGCGCAGGTTCTGCACGGTACCCAACGCCACCATCAGCACGGCGGCCAGGAAGGCCATCGGCAGCAGGATGCGCGTGACCGAGCGAACCAGGTCGACCCAGAAGTTCCCGATCGTGCGCGCACCGCGACGGACGATGCCGCGCACCAGCGCGGCGGCCACCGCCATGCCGACCGCGGCCGACACGAAGTTCTGGACCGTGAACCCGAGCATCTGGGTCAGGTGGCTCATGGCCTGTTCGCCCGAGAACCACTGCCAGTTCGTGTTCGTCACGAACGACACCGCGGCGTTGAACGCCCCCCACGGCGTGGTGGCCACGCGGTCGGTGGGGTTGAGCGGCAACGAGCCCTGGACCCGGATCAGGACGTAGAGGAAGAGGACGGACACCAGGCTGAACGCCAGCAACGCCAGCGCATAGGCGCTCCAGCGCTGCTCGCGGCGCGGGTCGACGCGCAGCACCCGGTACACGGCGCGCTCGGCGGGTCCGAAGACCCGGTCCCCCGGCGCCCGGCCGTCGGGCTCCGAGCCGTAGACCTTGGCCATGTAGCGACCCAACGGCCCCATGCTGACCGCCAGTGCGACGATCAGCAACACGAGCTGCACGACTCCGGTGGCGGACATCAGAAGCGCTCCGGGAACACCAGGACGATGACGAGGTACGCCAGGACGAGCACGGACAGGCCGAGCCCGAGTGCGTTGTCGATGCTGGCCGCCAGGATCATCGGACGCTCGCCATCGTCTCGTCGGGCGCGTTCTCGGCGTCGGGTGCATCGCCCGGGTCGTCTGGATCCGGGCCGATGATCCGCCCACACCACGAGACG
>JANPGL010000246.1:0-1754 GCA_031423915.1 Actinomycetes bacterium
GGGCGGTGGCCGGTGCTGCGGTCGGGGGCACGACTGGGGCGGCGGGTGCGGGCGTGGCGGAGCTGGTGGCGGAGGTACTCGTAGGCCAGCACCGCGGCGGGAACGATCGTGAGCACGATCACCCACCGGCTCTGGTGGAGCGAGCCGAGCGCGTCGATGATCCGCTTGCGCGTGCCGGTCTCGGTGCCGAGGAACGCGTGTGGCCAAACCGACCAGACCCCGACCGCACCTGCCGCGCACAGCAGCGTCCACGCGCACCGCCATAGCTGGCGGCGGTTGGTGTCGCGTCGCCACCAGATGACGATCCCGGCGATGTTGCCGAGGCTTAGGGCGACGAGGATGATCGGGATCGCCCATCGGCCTGTCGCCTTCGCTCCGTCCAGGCTCGTGCCCACGAGCACGGCACTGGCCTCCTCGCGGGTGGCCGCCGAGATGCCGACTGCGGTGACGGCGATGACCACCGGAAGCATGCTGACGACGGTGCGCCATCGGCCCGACCCGACGCGGGCGGACACGATGATCCACAGCGATAGCAGCACCGCCGCCAACACCCACACAGCCGTGGGCACGGGCGCACCGAGCAGTGAGATCGCCACGATCGAACCAGCGACGGCGAGCAGCAGCAGCATCCCGGCGAAGGCCGACTTCGTCCCCTTCAACGCGCTGGCGGCCAGCAGGTAGAACCCGATGAGGGCCAGCCGTAGCGACTTGGCTGGATGACGCAGGATGCGCAGGCCGCCGCGCTCGTTGCCCATCACGCTGCCGGCGACAGCAGCGATCGTGGCCGCGGTTGCCGTGAGCTGGTCGCTCCCCGTCTCGTCGATGAGCCGTTCGCGGCCGATGTCGCACTCGCCGAGCAGTGCGGGCACCTCGCGCAGCGGCAGGTGCTCGGCGGTGATCAGCGTCCGCCCCGACGGCGCCAGCACGTCGAGATGCGGTGCCGTCTTCTTCAGGAACCGCCGGGCCGCACCACCGATGGCGGCCCCATCGGACGCCGACTTTTCCACGGCGAGCGCGACGCGCGGCAGTTCGCGGCGGGCGACGAGCAGCTGGACGAGCGTGGCCACGAGGTCGACGGTGGCGTCGAGGTGCGACGGCACGCGGGTGCCGGCCGGACCGTCGAGGAATGCCAGCTCCTTGGCGACGGCGCCGCCGGCGATCGTGGCCTGGGCCCAGCGCCGGGCGAGCTCGTCAACGTCGGCCTGTTCCTGCTCGGCGCTCACCGCCACCAGCGGCGCATGCGCGCGCAGTGCAGCGGGATCGGCGAACGCAGCGCCGAGCGAGCTGATCGCCTCCGCGCTGCTGGCGAAACACTGCCGCAGGCGACGCGGCTCGAGGATGATGGCGACGATGCGGCGCGTGCCGTCGAGCGCGCCCCACATCCAGTCGTTGGCACGCCACGACTCCTTCAGGAACGCGCCGAAGTGGGCCATCTGCAGGCCGGCGACCTTGTCGACGGGCCGCTCACGCCGGGCGATCTCGTCGGCACCGATGCGACCGTCGGCCGACAGCTGGATGAAGTCGATGCGCGCCTCGCGCTCGTCGAACTGGTCGTCGGTCAGGAACTGCAGCACGTACATGCCGAGGAGCAGCTGGATCACCTCGGCCTCGGTGCGGGCCCGCTTCACCGCCCGTCCCGGGTGGAAGCACAGGCGATCGACCATGTTGCGCAGCAGGAACGTCTCCGAGACCTCCCACGGGGCGCGACCATCGCTGCGGGCCGCGCCGTCGGGCGGCCCGGGTCACCGCCTCAC
>JANPGL010000247.1:0-1900 GCA_031423915.1 Actinomycetes bacterium
CCAGGCAGGCGCACTACTTCGCTGACACCCAAACACCGCTGACGCCACCCGGGATCCGTATGAGTCCCGCGGAGTGGTGGGGATTGCGTGACGCGATCCTTGGTGGTCGTCAGTTGCCGGGTTCGAGCTCGGCTGTGACGATGACGTCAGTCTCGCGCGTGGAGAGTGTGGTCATGGACGCTTCGGAGAAGTAGCGGCGAGCGATGGCCCATTCGTCGTGCTGGTCGGACAGGACGGCGCCGACGAGGCGGATCACGGCGGGGTCGTTCGGGAAGATCCCGACGACGGCGGTGCGCCGGCGGATCTCTCTGTTCAAGCGTTCGAGCGGGTTGTTCGACCAGATCTGTCGCCAGTGAGCCTTCGGGAACGCGGTGAAGGCGAGCACGTCGGTGCGGGCCGAGTCCATCAGCGCAGCAGCCTTGGGGAATCGGTCGGCGAGCATCCCGGCGACCTCGTCCCAGCGGGCGGCGACGTCGGCGGGGGTGGTCAACGCGAAGATCGATCGGAACGCGGCGGCGACCATCTCCTGGTGCGCTTTGGGCACGGGGGCGAGCAGGTTACGGACGTAGTGCACCCGGCAGCGCTGCCACGACGAGCCCTGCAAGGTCTTGCGGATCGCGGCCCGCAGGCCTTCGTGCGCGTCAGAGATGACGAGGCGCACCCCGGCGAGCCCGCGTCGCTTCAACGAGCGATGGAACGCCGTCCAGAACGTCTCGGCTTCGGAGTCACCGATGTCGACCCCGAGGACCTCGCGTCCGCCCTGGGCGGTCACGCCGGTGGCCACGACGATCGCTCGGGACACGACCTGACCCAGGGCGTCGTCGCGGACGTGGACGTAGATCGCGTCGAGGTAGACGTAGGGGAACTCGGTGTGACCGAGGGTGCGGTTGCGGAACGCGGCGACGCGTTCGTCGAGCCCGGCGCAGATCCGGGAGACCTCGGACTTCGAGATCCCTGCTGCGGCGCCCATCGACTGCACGAGCGTGTCGACCGACCGGGTCGACACCCCGGACACGTAGGCCTCCATCACGACCGCGTAGAGGGCCTGGTCGATCCGTCGGCGGGGCTCGAGGATGCTCGGGAAGAAGCTGCCCTTGCGGAGCTTGGGGATCGCCAACTCGAGATCGCCGGCCTTGGTCGTGAGCGTCCGGGTTCGGTGACCGTTGCGTTCGGTCAACCGGCCCTCGGTGCGTTCATACGGGCCGGCACCGATCACCTCGGTGGCTTCGGCCTCGATCAGCTCGTTGGCCAGCCACTGGGCCAGCTCACGCACGAGATCGACGCCGCCATCGCGCGTGCGCAACGCGACAACCAGCTCGGACAGGGCAGACTCATCAAGAGCCATCGGTGTGATCTCCTCGGTCGTTCTTGCAGGAACACACCAAGGATCACGCCGATGGCTCACCGGCAGGTGGACCTACGAAATCCCACCACTCCGCGGGGCTCTATCGACGGGAGCCTAGGAGCGCTAGGTGAACTAGCGCTCCAGCTCCGAACTGCCCTATCCGCGCTGGTTCGTCCGCTCCATGGGATGACCGAACCACCATCGTGGTGGGTACGCCCGACACGCCGCCTCCGCATGCCAGGATGGGCGGCCGAACGGGGCGAGGAACTGGCGATGCGACAACCTCACGAGGTGGACGGTACCGGGGCGCGGTGCCGGTGCTTCCAACACATTTCCAACACGCGCGGACAGAAACAACCGTGTATCACCCATGACCACCGCGTAGTCGTGTTCCCTGGTCAGAGGCCCTTTCGGCCCTATCGGCCCTGGTCGCAAAAGCCCATGAAACTGTTCCAGCCCAACTGGCCGAGCGACCCCGGATATGGCGCCTGAGCGGGTGACGCAGTGCCTCGGCGCCTGAGCGCGAGCGCCGCGATGGCCCGGGCGTCGGTCGTG
>JANPGL010000248.1:0-14981 GCA_031423915.1 Actinomycetes bacterium
CCATACCCCCGCCGTGACGGGCCTCGCCGTCCCCCTACGCGCCCACGCCGTCGCCGTCCCCCCCCGGGTCCGCGCGCAGCGCCGCCGCCGCGGCGGCCTGGTGCTGGTGGCGAGCCAGCACCGTGATCTCGCTCGCCGGAGCCGCGGCGCGCAACGCGACGATGGCGGTGAGGCCGATGATGCCGGCACCGACCACCAGCACCGGCGCGCCCTCGGGCGGCAGCCGGCGGGCCAGCGCGTGGACCGACACCGACAGCGGCTCGGTCAGCGCCGCGCTGCAAACGTCGACCCCGGCGGGCACCAGATGGAGCTGGCTGGCGTGGGCCAGGAGCGTGTCGCCCCAGCCACCGCCGAGGCCGGTGGTGAAGCCGTGGCCGAACCCGCCGGTGAACAGCTTCGAACCAAGGTTCCAGCACGAGCTCGCCGCTCCCTGCGCACACATCGGGCACAGCTCCAGGCCACGCGCCGCACACGCCAGCGTGGGATCGACGGCCACGAGCGCGCCCACCGGCACCGGGCAGTCGGGCCCGGCCTCGACGACCTCGCCGGCCATCTCGTGGCCGAGCTCCATCGGGGCGCCCACGTGCGGACCGAAGATGCGGCTACCCGACCCGTCGGGGTAGAGGTTGTGCAGGTCGCTCCCGCAGATGCCGGCCCACCGGACGGCGACGCGCGCCCACGCCGGCCCGGGAAGCGGCGGATCGTCGACCTCGGCGAACGCCACCGGGAAGCTCGGATCCGTGGGGTCGTAGCGGGCGATGCGCATGCGGCGCACCCTACGCGGCCGTCGTGCTCGCCCACGCCGAGCAGTGGCACAAGGCCGAAACGGCGACCCGGCGTGCCGCATCCTCAAGGTCGGCTCTCGTGTTCGGCTGCAGTCAGGCAACCCGCAGACGCGGAGCGACGACGTCCATACCCTCCGTGACAGACGACCGGCGGAGGTCGCACGAAAGCGGAGCGGAGTCCCCATGGAGAACACGCAGACGACCACGAAACGCCCCAAGCGGCGTGGCGTGGTGCTGCTGTCGGTTGCCACGATGGCGTTGCCGACGTCGATGCTGCGATCGCACCACGAGCCTGCATTGAGCGTGCTCGTGCAGGCGTCGAGCACCGAGATCGCGGTCGACGCCGTCGAGTCCGTGCACGGCAAGGTCGTGAACGAGCTCGAGGTCCTCGCCGGTGTCGTCGCCACCGTGTCGGCCGACGAGGTCGACGCCCTCCGGGTACGGCCCGGCGTCACGGGCGTCACCATCGACGACACGGCCGCGCTCGAGAGCGTGCTGCCGGGCACCACGTACGACACCGAGACCCAGGTCGGCTCGCTGTACACGACGGCGCGCCTCACCGGTGCCAACACGCTGTGGTCGCAGGGGTGGAACGGCACCGGCGTCGGCGTCGCTCTCATCGACTCGGGCGTGCAGGCCAACACCACGTACTTCGGCACGCGCCTCCTCGCCGGTGTCGACTACTCGGGCGGCACCAACTCGCTGACCGACGGCTTCGGCCACGGCACCCACCTGGCCAGCATCATCATGGGCAGCTCGGGCACGATCGGCGCCCCGGGTTCGTTCACCGGCATCGCGCCCCGGGCGAAGCTCTACAGCGTCAAGGTGGCCAACACCACCGGCGTCACGTCGCTGACGAAGATCCTCCAGGGCATGGACTGGGTCTACAAGAACCGGACGCTCAAGAACATCAAGGTCGTGAACCTGTCGCTCGGCGCGGCGGGGTACGACGACTACCGCTACGACCCGCTGGCCGCGGCCGCCGAACGGCTGTGGAACAGCGGCGTCACCGTCGTGGCCTCGGCCGGCAACATCGGCGCCCTCAAGAACGTCGTGAGCCCGGCCTACGACCCGACGGTCATCGCCGTCGGCGCCCTCGACACGATGAACACCGTCGACCCCACCGACGACGTGCCCGCCAGCTTCTCGGCCGGCGCCAGCGACTGGTCGAAGCGGGTGCCCGACGTGCTCGCCCCGGGACGCTCGATCCAGGGCCTCAAGGCCACCGGCTCCACGCTGGCCGGCGTCGTGGCGCTCTTCCCGAGCGCCCAGATCGGGACCGCGTTCATGAAGGGCTCCGGCACCTCGCAGGCCGCCGCCGTCGTGAGCGGCCAGGTGGCCCTCATGCTGCAGGCCAACCCGTCCCAGACCCCGGACGACGTGAAGGGCAACCTGGGCAACCTGAGCACCTACGCCGGCTGGGCCGACGACCGGGAGCTGCAGGGCTGGATGAAGGTCGAGTACCCCGACTGGGCCGTCAGCGGCTCCCTCTACACCGGCTGGGGCTCGCAATTCCAGAACCCGGCGCTCGTGTCGGGCACCACCGCCAACGAGCTCGCCGACAACACCAAGCGCAACTCGTCGTGGCAGGGTTCGTCGTGGCAGGGCTCGAGCTGGCAGGGCTCCAGCTGGCAGGGCTCGCTCTGGATGGGCTTCCCGGGCTGACGCCATCCGTCCCCGCGGTCTCCGCTACGCCGCCGGCGCTCCCCTCGGGGGCGCCGGCGGCGGCGCGTTCGGAGGCCCGCTCAGACGACGGTCGAGGGGTCGCAGTTGGCGCCGCACACGACGACGGCCACCCGCTCACCCTTGGCGGGCCGGTAGGCACCGCTGAGGAGCGCTGCCAGCGCGGCCGCGCCACCGGGTTCCGCCACGAGTCGCAACGCCCGCCACAGGGCGCGCTGGGCGTCGCGGATCTGCTCGTCGCTCACGGTCACCCCGATCACCCCGTTGGCCCGGGCCACCGCGAAGTTGACGGCGCCGACGCGCCGGGCGCCGAGCGAGTCGGCGGCCAGGCCCGATACCGGCACCGGGACGGGCTCGCCCGCGTCGAGCGCGGCGGCCAGGCAGCGGCTCGACTCGGGCTCGACGCTCACGACGCGCACCCGGCGGCCGAACCACGCGGCCGTGCCGGCCGTCAGGCCGCCACCACCGGTCGAGGTGAGCACCGTGTCCACGGTGCCGGCCTGCGCCTCGAGCTCGGCGGCGCACGTGCCGGCGCCCGCCACCGTGGCCGGGTGGTCGTAGGGATGGACCATGAGTGCGCCGGTCTCGGCGGCGCGGGCATCGGCGGCCAGCTGGGCGTCGTCGTACAGCTCGCCCCCGATCACCACGTGCGCGCCGTACGAGCGGATGCGCTCCGCCTTCAACGCCGGGCTCGACGCGGGCACGAAGATCTCGGCGGGGAGGCCGAGCCGTTGCGCCACCAGCGCCAGCGCCGCGCCGTGGTTGCCGCCGGACGCGGCGATGACCCCTGCCGCCGGCACGTTGCCGGCCGCCCGCTCCACGAGCACGCGGTTGAACGCGCCGCGGGGCTTGAACGAGCCGGCGTGCTGCAGCAGCTCGAGCTTGAGCACCACGTCGCACGGCAGCCCGGGCACGTCGTCAGCCGTCACCGTCAGCACGGGCGTGCGACGCACGTGGGCGCCGATGCGCTCGGCGGCGGCGGCCACGTCGTCGGGCGTCACGGGGGAGGACGGCGCGGTCATGCCGACATCCGTAGCACGGCCGACGCGTGCACCACGCCGCCGAGGCCGACGAGCCACAGCGCCACCGAGCCGTCGTCGCCCGGCGCATGCACGAGCCTCGGCTCGGCGCCGAGCTCGATGGCCTGCGGGTGCTCGAGCTCGGCCCGCAACGGGGCGCGCAGGTCGCGCCGTTGCGCCAGCACCTCTTCGACCGGCTCCCAGTACGCGGCGTTGTTCACGTGGCCGAGCACGTCGAAGTCGGTGAAACGCAACGGCCACGCGTCCCCCGTCGCGCCGGGAGAGGGCGCCGGGTGCTGGAGCCGTGCCGACACCGTGCGGCCCTGCGCACTGACGCCGTAGAGCGGAGCGAAGTCCGGGCCGAGCACGCGCGGCCGGCCGCTCACCGGGTCGACGGCGACCCACAGCGACACGACGTCGACGCGGCCGCCGTGCTCGCCGACCATGCTCGTGCGGCGGTCGGCCCAGCGCGACCCGACGCCGCTGCACCACGTGGTGAGCGTGAGCGCCTCGTCGTACACGGGGAAGTTGGCCACCTCGATCGACGTGCGGCGCACCACCCAGGCGTCGGCGAACTCGAGGTCGGCGTCGCGGGAATCGTCCCGAGCGAGATCCTGCGCGTAGCGCATGACGGCGTCGAGCCGGAGCCGCCCCGCCGGGCTGGCGTCACCCAGGCGGACGCGCCGCTCCCGGGTGAACAGACGTCCCTCGGCAGGTCGTGCCCCCAGGTCCGTACCGCCGGGTGACGCGCTCATCGCGGTGACGGTAGCGAATAATCGGTTGACGGTCGGGCCCGATGGTGGTTCGATGCAAATTCGGTAGCGCCTGGCCAGGCCTGCGCCTACCCTCCTGCAGCACCCACCCGACCAACCCCGTTGGAGACACCGATGAAGCGCACGAACCCCGCACTCGAGATGGCCGCCCTGGCCACCTCGGCGCGCGCGTGCGCTCCGGGCCTGCGTGGGCGTACCGCCATCGCCGGCATCCCGGATTCCAACACCAAGCGCAACGGCTTCATGGGCACCACCACCGGTGTCCAGGCCCGACGGCAGCAGAGACTCACGACGTAGCGGCATCACAGCAGCGTCGGAAAGCCTCTTAGGCCGTCGGGATCTCCCGGCGGCCTTTCTGGTTTTCCGACCTCGTTCCACTCCAACGAACCCAGCACTCAGGAGCTACACCGTGTTCACCGCCACGCAGGACTTCGTCGACTCCGCCGCCCCGCTCGTGCTCGAGCAGGCTGCCGCCGTCGGCGCCGATTTCAAGGCCGCTCGCTGCCGCGACGGCAACGGAACCCTCACCCACCTGTTCTTCTCCGAAGACCTGTTCGACCTCGCCCGCGCCAAGGCCATCTGCGGGAAGTGCCGCCTGGCCGAGGTGTGCCTCGACGCCGCCCTCGAGCGCCAGGAGCCCTGGGGCGTCTGGGGCGGACAGCTCCTCCTGAACGGCACGGTGGTCCTCAACAAGCGGCCGCGAGGTCGCCCACCCAAAACGCCTCGTCCCGACCTGGTCGTCGACGAGGTGCCGCTGCCCCCCTACCTCATCGCGTAGGTGACGGCGGTCCGGGCCAGTCTCCCCGTGACGCCGGTCGCACCCTCCCCCGTGCGACCGGCGTCGTGGGCCGGCACGACCCCCGGACCGCCCGGGTGGCGGCGATAGCCTGCCGTTCATGGCCCGCTTCCGTCCCGTCGCCCTCGTGGCCGGTGCGGTCGCTGGGCTGGCCATCACCGCCGGCATCGCGGCGGCGCGCGACGGCGGCCGCCCGGTCGCCAAGCTCGACCCGGCCGTCACGTTCGCCGAGCCGGGCCTCGGTGGCGCGCCCAAGCTCAACGGCACGCCGCTGCCCGACGGCACGTTCACGCGCCTGGCCGGCGGCACCGCCACCTTCGCGTCGCTGCGCGGCAAACCGGCCATCATCAACCTGTGGTCGCAGACGTGCGCCCCGTGCGTGAAGGAGATGCCTCTCTTCGACGGCCTGGCGGCGCGGCTGGGTGACCGGGTGCAAGTGATCGGGCTCAACAGCGGCGACACGCTGAGCCAGGCGCGCACGTTCGCCGAGAAGACCGGGGTCCACTACGACCTGTGGCTCGACGACGACCGCCGGGGGACCACCGCGTTGAAGGTCACCGCCCTACCCGTCACCATCTTCGTGACGGCCGACGGGCTCATCACCAAGACCAAGCTCGGTGCCTACGACGCCGCCGAGCTCGACGCCACCGTGCAGGAGCTGCTGGGCGCATGATCCAGGGAGATTTCGCGCTCGCGTTCGGCACCGGCATGGTGGCCGCCGTCAATCCGTGCGGCTTCGCCATGCTGCCCGCCTACCTCGGCTTCTTCCTCGGCACCGAGAACGACGAGCGCTCGGTGACGGCCCGTGTGTCGCGCGCTCTCGCCGTGGGCGGGGCGCTCACCCTCGGCTTCCTGGTGGTGTTCGGGGTCCTGGGCACACTGCTGCGCGACGCCACCCGATTCATCTCCAGCGTGTCGGGTTGGGCCACGCTCGTCATCGCCGTCGTCCTCATCGCCCTCGGCGTGGCCGTCACCTTCGGCTGGCGGCTGCCCATCGCCACGCCGATGATGGCCAAGGGCGGCTACTCGGGCACGTTCCGGTCGATGTTCCTGTTCGGCGCCTCCTACGCCGTCGCCTCCATCGGGTGTGCACTGCCGATCTTCATCGGCAACGTGGTGCTGTCGAGCCGACGCGACGGCGTGCTCGCAGGACTGATCAACACCGGGCTCTACGGCCTGGGCATGGGCCTCGTCATCACGGGCCTCACCGTGTCGCTGGCCGTGGCTTCGGGCAGCATGCTGCGGGTGCTGCGCCAGGCCATGCGCTTCGTCGATCGCGTCGCCGGCGCGGTCATGGTGCTCGCCGGTGTGTACCTCGTCTTCTACGCCATCGAGGAGATCCAGGTGGCGCGGGGCAACCTGTCGAGCAGCGCCGTCACCCGGCGGGGGAACCGCATCCAGAGCTGGATGCAGAACCTGATCGGCGACCGCGACCCGGTGATCCTGGGCATCGTGCTGGCGGCCGTCGTCGGCGTGTGCATCATCGCGGTGATGGCCAACCGGCGTCGGGCCGCGCCGCGGTGAACTTCGCCGACCTGCTCGCCCACCCAGGCGTCGACGAGGTGTGCGAGCTGCGCAGCCGCTTCGGCTTCATGGCCTTCCACGGCGGCGCGCTAGAGGCGATGACCGACGTGATCGCCCGTGCCGCCGCCGACGAGGCCGACGCGTCGTACTACGGCGTGCACCACCCGCCCGACGTGGCCCACATCCCGTCGCACGCCGTCGACCCCGAGCACTCGCCCACGCTGGCCGCGTTCCTCGACCACGTGGAGGTCGTCATCACCGTCCACGGCTACGGGCGTCACGGCTTCTGGGCGTCGCTGCTCGTCGGCGGCGGCAACCGTGAGCTCGCCCACCACCTGGGTGATCACCTGCGGCGCCGGCTGCCGGCGTACGACATCCGCACCGACCTCGACCACATCCCCAAGGAGCTGCGGGGCCTGCACCCCGACAACCCGGTGAACCGGCCCAAGCGGTCGGGTGCGCAGCTCGAGCTGCCGCCGCGCGTGCGCGGGTCGACGCCGATGTGGTGGGACTGGGAGGGGCCCGGCCTCACACCGCACACGATGGCGCTGGTCCACGCGCTGGCCGACGCGGCGCGCACCTGGGAGTGATGCGGTTACGGCGCCAGGCGCTCGACGAGCCAGGCGTCGCCCACCCGGCGGTAGCGCAGCCGGTCGTGCGTGCGGGCGGGGCGGCCCTGCCAGAACTCGACGACCGAGGGGCGGACCAGGAACCCGCCCCACTGGGTCGGGCGGGGCACGCTCTCTAGGCCGTCCCACCGCGCCGCCTGCTCGGCGATGCGGGCCTCGAGCTCGGCCCGGTCGGCGATGACCTGGCTCTGCGGCGACGCCGCACTGGCGACCTGGCTGTCGCGTGGTCGGCTCGCCCAGTACTCGTCGGCCTCGTCACCGCCGAACGTCTCGATGGTGCCCCGCACGCGCACCTGGCGGTGGAGCTGCAGCCAGCCGAACGTGATGGCGGCCACGCCGGTGGCGTGGGCCTGGCGGCCTTTGGCCGACGTGTGGTTGCCGAAGAACGTGAAGCCGCGCTCGTCGACCGAGCGAACCAGCACGTAACGGGCGTCGGGCCCGTCGGCGTCGAGCGTGGCCACCGTCATGGCATTCGGCTCGGTCACGTTGGCGGCCACCGCCTCGCGGTACCAGCTCCACCACTGCGTGATCGGGTCGCCGGTCAGGTCGCCGACATCGATCCCGGCCGTCTCGTACTCGAATCGGCGCTTGGCCAGCTCGTCAGGCGTCACGGCGCACCGCCGCCCACAGACCCCAGCCGGCCTCGGCGGTGACGGCCCGCCAAGCGCCGGGGAGCGCGGCGACCACATCGTCGACCGGCAGGTGGATGGGCGTGGCATCGGCCAGGGTGTTGACCCACAGCACCGTGCCACCGGGGGCCAGCACCCGCTCGACCTCGGCGGGGAACAGGAACGCGTTCACGAGCACCAAGGTACCCACGCTGCGGTCGCGCACCGGCAGCGTGCCGCCGTCGGCCAGCACGGGTTGGGCCGCCGGCTCGCCGAAGCGCCGCAGCATCTCGAGCGACACGTCGACGGCGAGCACCGTGCCGAAGCGCTCGACGAGCGCGCCGGTGGCGCGTCCCGTGCCGGCGCCGATCTCCACGCACGGCCCGGCCAGCGGGCCACCGCGCTCGAGCGCGTCGCGCAGCGGCGTCTGCGTCTCGGACGCCGAGAAGCGGCCGTCCCAGTCGGGGGCCAGCCCGTCGAAGAGCTCGATGACCTTGGCCCGGCGCTCGGGCGTCCAGCCGCCGGGCTCGAACGCGATCTGGCGCGTCACCTTGCGCATCGGGTGGTCGGCGTTGCCGACCGCGGGACGGTCGGCCGGGCCGACGACCTGCCGCGGCAAGGTCTCGATCACGACGCCGTGATCCGCGTGGCGCCCCGGGTGTACGGCCGCAGAGCTTCGGGCACGGTGACCGAGCCGTCGTCCTCGCGGTAGTTCTCGAGGATGGCGGCGAGCACGCGCGGCACCGCCAGGGCCGACCCGTTCAGCGTGTGCAGCACCTCGGTGCCCTTGCCGGGCTTGCCGTCGTCGCCGGTGGGCCGGTAGCGCAGGTTGCCGCGGCGGGCCTGGTAGTCGCTGAACCAGCTGATCGACGACACCTCGAGCCAGCGGTCGCAGCCGGGCGCGTAGACCTCGATGTCGAAGCTGCGGTGGTGGCTCTGGCCCAGGTCGCCCGTGCAGATCTCGATGATCCGGTACGGCAGGCCGAGCGCGGCGATCGTGCCCTCGGCCCGGGCCACCAGCTCGTCGAGCACGGCGGGCGCCTGCTCCGGCGTGGCGTAGGCGAGGATCTCGACCTTGTCGAACTCGTGGGCGCGCAGCAGGCCGCGCGTGTCCTTGCCGGCCGAGCCGGCCTCGCGCCGGAAGCACGAGGTGTGAGCCATGAAGCGCGCCGGCAGCGCCGCCTCGTCGAGGATGTCGTCGCGCCCGATCGACGTGAGGGGCACCTCGGCCGTGGGGATGCACCACAGGTCGTCGCGTTCGATGGCGAACGCGTCGTCGGCGAACTTGGGGAGCTGACCGGTGGCGGTGAGCGTCGCCGTCGTGACGAGCGTCGGCGGGCGGATCTCCTCGAACGCGTCGGCGTTGCGGTCGAGCGCCAGCTGACACAGCGCCCGGCTGAGCGTGGCGCCCATGCCCCGCAGCATCGTGAACATCGAGCCCGAGATCTTGACGGCACGCTCGTTGTCGAGGATGCCCAGCGCGGCGCCGGTCTCCCAGTGGGGCACCCGCTGGTGCGCCGGATAGTCGGCCTTTACGCCGATCGGGCCCTTCACGACAGGGTTCTCGTCCTCGCCGGCGCCGTCGGGCGCGGCGGCGCTCGGCACGTTGGGGATGCGCAGCAGGACGTCTCGCAGCTCCGCCTCGACCGTGGCCGTCTCGGCGGCCAGCGCCGTCTCCCGCTCGCCGTGGGCACGGCTGGCGGCCATGGCGGCCTCGGCCTCGTCGGCCTTGCCGTCGCGGCGCAGCTGGCCCACCTGCTTCGACAGGTCGTTGACCTGCCGACGGGCGGCGTCGCGCTCGGTGGCCAGCTCACGCAGGCGGGCGTCGAGCCGGGCGGCGGCGTCGAGCTGCTCGAGCAGCTCGGGCTTGCCGCGGCGGGCCATGGCGGCCCGGACGGCGTCGAAGTCGGTGCGCAGGCGGCGTACGTCGATCACAGTCGGTGAACGCTAGCGGCCGGACGCGCCGGCACGGCGGCCCGTTGGGCGCCCGGGCCCGCCCGGCGCCTAACGTCGACGCCCGTGGCTGCCGTGGAGGTCGACGAGCTCGTCGTGCGCTACGGCGACCTCGTCGCCGTGCGGGGCGTCACGTTCCAGGCCGAGGCCGGCGCGGTCACGGCCCTGCTGGGGCCGAACGGCGCGGGCAAGACGTCGACCGTCGAGGTGCTCGAGGGCTACCGGCCGCTGGCCGGCGGTCGGGTGCGGGTCCTCGGCCTCGACCCGTCCGCCGAGCACGGCCAGCTCGTCCGGCGCATGGGCGTGATGCTCCAGCGCGGCGGCGTCTACCCGACGATGCGCGCCGGCGAAGCCGTGGCGCTGTTCTGCGCCTACTACGACCACGTCCGGCGGCCCGACGATCTGCTCGACCTGGTGGGTCTCACCGAACGGGCGCGCTCGACGTGGCGGCAGCTGTCGGGCGGCGAGCAGCAACGTCTCTCGCTGGCGCTGGCGCTGGCGGGCAACCCGGCCGTGGCCTTCCTCGACGAGCCGACCGCCTCGGTGGACGTGGCGGGGCGCCAGCTGGTGCGCCAGGTCATCCGCCGGTTGGCCGACGACGGGTGCTGCGTGCTGCTCACCACGCACGAGCTCGACGAGGCGGAGCGCGTCGCCGACCACGTGGTGATCGTCGACCACGGCGAGGTCGTGGCCGACGGCTCGCCCGACGAGCTGCGCCGCAGCGGGCCCGCCGAGGTCCGCTTCGCCGCCGCAGCCGGGCTCGACGTGGCGGCGTTGTCGGCGCACCTCGCCGGGGCGTCGGTGCGCGAGGCGTCGCCCGGCGAGTACGTGGTGGCCGGCGAGGGCACGCCGGCCGTGGTGGCGGCGCTCACCGCGTGGCTGGCCGACCGTGACCTGGCCATCGGCGACCTGCGAGCCGGGCGCCAACGGCTCGAGGACGTGTTCCTGCGGCTCACGGCCGAGCGCTCGGTCGCCGCGGTCGACGACGCCGCCGAGTCGGGCGGCCGGCGCGGCCAGAGGCGCCGATGAACGCGCTGCGCGCCCAGGTGCGGGCCGAGCTCGCGCTGCTCGCCCGCAACGGGGAGCAGCTGCTGCTGACCCTCGGCATCCCCGTGCTGCTGCTCGCCTTCTTCTCGAAGGTCGACGTGCTGCCGACCGGCACGGGCAAGCCCGTGAACTTCCTGGCGCCGGGCATCCTGGCGCTGGCCGTCATGTCGACCGCCATGGTCGGCCTCGGCATCGCCACCGGCTTCGAGCGCAGCTACGGCGTGCTCAAGCGGCTCGGCGCCACTCCCCTGGGGCGGGGACGCCTGGTGGTGGCCAAGGTCGTCACGATCCTCGTGGTCGAGCTCGTGCAGCTGGTGGTGCTGGCGCTCGTCGCCACCGCACTCGGCTGGCGCCCCGGCGGCGGCTGGCTGGTCGCCGTGGCGCCCATCGTGCTGGGCCCCTCGGCGTTCGCCGGCCTCGGGCTCGTGCTGGCGGGCCGGCTGCCCGGCACGGTCAACCTGGCGGCGGCGAACGGGCTCTACCTGGTGCTGCTGCTGCTCGGCGGCATGATCGTCGACCTCGACAAGCTCCCGGCCCCGCTGCGGGCACTGGCCAAGGCCCTGCCGTCGGGCGCCTTGGCCGAGGGTCTGCGCGGTGCGTTCGGAACGGCCCACCGCGTCCCCGGCTGGGCGTGGGTGGTGCTGGTGCTGTGGGCGGTGGCGGCGCCGGTCGTGGCCGCCTTCACCTTCCGCTGGGAGTGAGCCCGCCTCAGCGGACCGGTTCCTCGGGTGCCGCCGTCGTCGAGAACACCTCGGCCACCTGCTCGTACGTGAGCGCTGGCTCCTCGACCAGCGTCGGCGCCGCCACGGTCGGGCGCTCGCGCACGTACGAGGTGTTGTCGGCCTCCCAGCCCTTCGAGAAGCGCCGGAAGAACAGCGTGGTGCAGATGGCCCACAGGAAGATCGAGCCACCGATCTTCATGATCACGCCGGCCAGCTGCTGGTCGTAGGTGACCGACAGGCCCCACAGGCGCGGCGACGAGAAGTCGTAGGCCTTGTAGACGGCGCCCTCGGCGAACGTCAACCAGCCCGCCGGCACCGTCGGCACGACCGACTGGGCGAACAGGTAGATCATCATGCCGCCGGAGCCGATGCGCCGTTCCGGCAGCGGCCCGCACACCGGCATCCACATCAACAGCGACGTGAGCATCAGCGTGAAGTGCAGGCCGTAGTGCAGCACGGCCGAACCCCGGCCCGGCTCGACGGCGGCGTTCACGAGCCCGGGGATGTGCGTGATCATCACGGTGGCGTTGAACAGCACGCCCGCCACGACCGGCTTGGTGAACCAGCGCACCCAGCGGTACGCCCGCCCGTCGCCGATCACCAGGCGGGCCAGCCATTCGGGCGTGGCCAGCAGCAACATGGGCGGCACGAAGTAGCTGAGCATCATGTGCTGCAACATGTGCGCCGAGTAGAGGTACCGCTCGCTGATGTCGTGCACCGGCCAGTCGGAGGCGACCCACATCATGCCGAGTCCGCACGCGAACCACGTCCACTGCCGGCGGGTCACCGCGACGCGACCGGCCGGCACCGCCTGCGGTCCGATGACGCGGGCGGCGTAGACGTACGCGCCGGCGAGCGATGCGATGAGGAGCCAGACCTCGGGGTGGGCGCGGAACGCCCAGACGTCACCCGATCGTGTGATCGCGGAGAGCACCACCGTCGACCTCCTGGTGGTTCGGGGGATTCAGCTGGCGAAGAACTTCAGCGTGGACAGTGCGGCGACGTAGACGGCGAGAGCCAGCAACAGGCCGCTCCAGAACAGGAAGCTGAAGAGCTTGCTGTCGAAGCGTAGGTGCATGAAGAACAGCACCACGGTCACGAACTTCACGATCATGAGCACGAACAGGACCGGCAGGAACAGCGGACCGATGTGGAGGTACGTCAGTGCGACCTCGGCGCCCGTGACGGCAGCGAGGAACAAGGCGATCTTGCCGTAGTAGAGGTCGCTGTGCTCTTCGTGTGCGGCGTCGCCGTGAGCGGCTTCGTGGTGTTCGACAGCGGTCATGGTTCGGTCCTCAGGTCGGGATGAGGTAGACGAGGGTGAAGATCACGATCCACACGATGTCGACGAAGTGCCAGTAGAGGCCGATCATCTCGACCACCTCGGCCTTGTCTCCACTGATGCGGCCCCGCAGCGTGATGGCCACGAGCGACAGCAAGAGGATGACGCCGATGGTCACGTGGGCACCGTGGAACCCGGTGAGCGTGTAGAAGCTCGAACCGAAGAGGCTGGTCGTGAAACCCAGGCCCTTGCGGTAGAAGGTCGTGAACTCGAAGATCTGACCGCCGACGAACGTGGCGCCCAGCATGGCGGTCGTGGTCAGCCACAGGCGCGTGCGCCGGTTGTCGCCGGCCTTGGCCGCCGACACGGCCAGCACCATGGTGAGCGAGCTCATCAGCAACACGAACGAGCTGACCGAGGTGAACGGGATCGAGTACACCTGGTCGGGCCGGGGCCCGGCGGAGACGCGACCGCGATACAGCATGTAGGTGGAGATCAGGCCGCCGAACAGCAGGCACTCCGACCCGAGGAACAGCCACATGGCCAGCTTGTTGTTCGACAGGCCCGTCGAGGTGTAGTGATCGCCGTGCGCGTCGCCATGAGCGGCGTCGTCGTGGCCGTCATGGCCACCGTGGGCCACCGGGACCGTGATCTCAGCCAAGGGGAGCCAGCTCCTTCGAGATGCCGGTGGTCGGCGGGTCGTAGTCTTCGGGATCGGCCACCGAGGGCTCGGTCGCCCAGCCGTAGCTGCCGGCGAGGGCGATGAGACCGCCGAGGATGGCGATCGGGTACGTCTTGTAGATGATGCCGGTGGCGACCACCGGCAGGCCGAAGGCCAGCACGATGGGCCAGAACGAGGGCGACGGCATGTGGATGTGCTGATCCTTGTTGGCCTGCTCGACGGCGAGCAGCTCCTCGGCTGTGGCCACCCGGGTGATCTCACCCGTCTCGTGGTTCTCCTCGTACTTGCGGTGGAAGAACTCGTCGAGGGCGTGCACCGTGGGCACCCGGTCGAAGTTGTGCTCGGCCGGCGGGCTGGAGGTCATCCACTCGATGCTGCGGGCGTCCCACGGATCGAGCGGGGCGGTGGCCGGCCTCAGGTTCGTGCGGACGGCGTTGATGAGGAACAGCAGCACGCCGACGGCCAGGATGATCGAGCCGATCGTCTCAACCAGGATCCAGGCCGAGAAGCAGTACCCGGCCTGGTAGTTGTACATGCGGCGGGGCTGACCCTGCAGGCCGACGATGTGCATCGGGCCGAATGTGAGGTTCATGCCGACCACCATCACCCAGAAGTTCCACTTGCCCAGCTTCTCGTTGAGCATGCGGCCGAAGATCTTCGGCCACCAGTAGTAGAAGCCGGCGAACAGGCCGAACACGGCGCCGCCGAAGAGCACGTAGTGGAAGTGGGCGACGATCCAGTAGGTGTCGGTCTGCTGGGTGTCGGACGGCGACACCGCGTGGGTCACGCCCGACAGGCCACCGATGGTGAACTGGGTGACGAGACCGATGGCGAACAGCATCGGCGTCTCGAACGTGAGCTTGCCTCCCCACATCGTGCCGATCCAGTTGATGATCTTCACGCCGGTGGGCACCGCGATGAACATCGTCGTCACCGAGAAGACCGCCACCGAGATCGGGCCGAGGCCCGAGGCGAACATGTGGTGGGCCCACACGCCCCAGCCCATGAAGCCGATGGCCGCACCCGAGAACACCACGAACGGGTAGCCGAACAGCGGCTTGCGGGAGAACACGGGCAGGATCTCGGAGATGATGCCGAAGCTCGGCAAGATCAGGATGTACACCTCGGGGTGACCGAAGATCCAGAACAGGTGCTGCCACAGCAGTGGATCGGCACCGGAGTTCACCTCGAAGAACTGGGCACCGAAGGAACGCTCGAAGCTGAGCAGGACGAGCGCCACCGTGATGACCGGCACGGCGAACACCAGCAGGAACTGCACCACGAAGATCATCCAGGTGAAGATCGGCATGCGCATCATCTTCAGGCCGGGCGCCCGCATGTTGAGGATCGTCACGATCAGGTTGATCGAACTGGTCAGCGAGGCGATGCCGGTGATGAGCAGCGACATGACCCAGAAGTCGATGCCGTGGCCGGGCGAGAACTGCACGCCCGAGTTGGGTGCGTACATGAACCAGCCG